>JAKLHS010000069.1 GCA_022710025.1 Caldisericota bacterium
CGATATCGTTATCGAATCGACCGGCGTTTTCACTGAAGCCGAGAAAGCACGGGGCCACATCACCGCTGGCGCGAAGAAGGTCATCATTACAGCCCCGGCCAAGGGCGAGGATTTCACGGTGGTCCTGGGCGTCAACGAGGATCTCCTCGATATCTCTAAGCACACGATTATTTCTAACGCTTCCTGTACAACCAACTCGCTTGCCCCCATCGTCAAGGTTCTTCACGACAATTGGGGCGTAGAGCGGGGATACATGACCACGATCCACAGCTATACGCTTGATCAGCGAATCCTGGATGCGCCGCATAAGGATCTCCGCAGAGCGCGCAATGCTGCCACGAACATCATTCCTACGACTACAGGCGCAAGCAAGGCCGTTGCTCTCGTGATCCCGGACATGAAGGGCAGACTGGATGGTATTTCGTTACGCGTCCCCACGGCAACCGTCTCCATCACGGTATTCGACGCTGTACTCGCCAAACCCGCTACCCGTGACGAGATCAATGCCGCTCTCAAGGCTGCGTCTGAAACAAGCATGAAGGGTTACCTTGGTTACAACGACCTGCCGCTCGTTTCGTCGGACTATCGCGGAACGACTTACTCGGGTATCGTCGACGGTCTTTCCACAAAGGCTAGCGGCACGCTCGCTCAGGTTCTGAGCTGGTATGACAACGAATGGGGTTATAGCGCACGGGTTGCAGACCTCACGAAACTGATCGTTATGAAAGCATCCTATTAGGAGGGAGTGCCATGGCGAAACGCAGTGTCAGGGACCTGGATGTCAAAAACAAGAGGGTCCTCCTCCGGGTCGACTACAATGTTCCGGTTTCCAAGGAGGGAGCAATCACTGATGACAAGCGCATTGTTGAGACCCTGCCAACCATCCGCTACCTGCTGGAGAATAACGCAATCATTGTCATTGTCACGCACATGGGTAGGCCCGATGGCAAGGTCATCGAGTCCTTGAGGCTCGATAAAGTTGCTCAGAGACTCTCTTCCCTTCTTGGCAAACCGATTACCAAGCTCAACTCGGTCGTGGGTCCCGAGGTCACGACAGCGGTAGCGAACGCGAAACCGGGCGACATCATCATGCTGGAAAACGTCCGTTTCCTGAAAGAAGAGAAAACAGGGTCTGAGGAGCTCGCCAAGCAATTGTCTGCCTTGGCTGACGTTTACGTCGATGATGCATTTGCTACTGCCCACCGACCGGATACGTCGGTCGCCGGCGTTCCTCAATTTCTTCCTTCAGCGGCAGGCTTCCTGCTTCAAAGGGAAATCGACATCCTCGAAACTGTCACTACAAGTGCCAAGAAGCCCTTCATAGCCATCCTGGGTGGTGCCAAAGTCTCCGACAAGATCGGATTGATACGGAATCTCCTGGCAAAAACCGACGCTGTCCTCATAGGCGGAGGCATGGCATTCACATTTCTCAAGGCGAAGGGGTATGGAGTAGGTTTCTCACTCGTCGAGGAAGACTATCTAAAAGTAGCCGACGAAATCATGAACGAAGCAAAGTCGCGAGGAACGCGCCTTCTCCTGCCTGTCGATGTAGTCGTCACTCATGAAATCAGGGATGGCAGCTCACATCGGGTCGTCGATATCGAGGAGATCCCCGCCGACCGCATCGGCGTAGATATTGGCCCAGAGACCATTGCTCGCTTTACGGCTGAGATAGCAAAAGCGCACACCATCATCTGGAACGGCCCCATGGGAGTCATCGAGATCGGTGCGTTTGCTGAAGGCACCAAAGCCATGGCAAAAGCTATCGCGGCAAATACTGATGCGCTGACTGTAGCGGGGGGCGGGGAGACTGCGTCGGTGATTGATTCTCTCGGAGTGCAGAAGGGGTTCACACACATCTCTACTGGAGGCGGAGCATTCCTGGAGTATCTCGAGGGCAAACAGCTTCCCGGCATCGAAGCCATCGACTCCGCGGACTGATTTGGGTCAGCCCTTGCAATGGAGCCCAGTTTCCATATAATGGCTTTCGATGCCGGAGGTTTACGCTAGATGAAAACAGCTTTGGAGATTGTTCTTGCAGTAGTTGCGGTAGGCGTTGTTCTGGCGATCCTGTTTATGGATCCCAAGGGCAGTGGTCTTGGCGCAATCTCTGGTAATGCGACAGTGTTCAGCTCACGCAAGGTCAAGGACATCGTTCTTGACCGTCTTGCGATTGTACTGTCCGTTGTTTTTGTGGCACTGTCTCTGATACTTGTCGTTTTCAAGTTCTAGGGGCAGCAGATCGTCCTTACGTGCCGGGGTGGCGGAACTGGCAGACGCGTGCGTTTAAGGGGCGCATGGAGAGATTCGTGTGGGTTCAATTCCCACCCCCGGCACCAGTAGTGGATGTACCACGATCCAAGGGCGGATAGTTCAGCGGTAGAACGCTTGCCTTACAAGCAAGAAGTCACAGGTTCGAATCCTGTTTCGCCCACCAGCAGGCAATGCACCTGTCGGTGGGTCGCTCGAGATAAGTACGGGCGGCTGTTTGCATATGAGTGCCGAGATAGCTCAGTCGGTAGAGCAGGGGACTGAAAATCCCCGTGTCGACGGTTCAATTCCGCCTCTCGGCACCACTCTTTCCCCTCACTTCTTCGAATATTCCGGAGCGCGACGATTTTCTCTCGTTCTCAGCCGCCGTGGGGCAACTCCGCTGCCTTCACTGCAAGCGCAGCTTCTATGCGCTCTCTCTGGATTGCACAACCCAAGGCATAGGACTTTACCAGCGATCCGTTGATGGCAACGTTGTTCGCCAGACAGCCGCCGCTGCAATAGAATCTCGCCCAGCATGCGCGACATTCTTCCTTCGCATACAGGAAATTAGCACGAGCAAATGCAGCGAGTAACTCTGGACATCGAATCGCAGGGTTCTCGAGAACGTTTCCCATCTTGTACTGCTCAAGGCCATCAAATTGATGACACGGGAAGATGTCCCCGTCGGGAGCTATAGCAAGATACTCTACACCTGCGCCGCATCCGTAGATACGTTTGCTCACGCAGGGCCCTGCTTCAAGGTCGACCTTGAAGTGAAAGAACTCGAATCCGGTGCCAGCATGCAACTCCGATACGAAATACGAGATAAGCGCTTCATACTCGGAGCGGATCGCAGGGAGATCGCTGTCACGAAGTGCTATCGCCGAGTCTGCAGACAACACGACCGGTTCCATCGAGATAAACCGGAAGCCTTCTTCGTGCAGCTCTCTGACGCTTTGCGAAAATAGTAACGTGTTCCGGGCATACGTTCCTCGAACGAAGTACCCCCCGTCTTCACGCGTTGTCGTAAATTGCCGCAATCGCTGGACCACTGTGTCAAAGGTGCCACGAGCATCCTTGAAGACCCTGTTGGCATCGTTTGTTGCGCGACCGCCATCAAGGCTGAGCACAACGGAAACGTCGTATTGCTCGAGGATCGGGAACATGTCCTCCGTCAGGAGCGACCCGTTGGTCGTCAGTGTAAATCTCCATGTCTTCTCAGGATACGCTGTGCGCGCATACTGCATCGTTTCAACAATGACAGGCCAGTTCATCAGCGGTTCGCCGCCGAAGAAATCAACTTCGACATGACGGTGTTCAGCGCTCTCCCGCACGAGAAAGTCAATGCTTGCCAGTGCGATGTCTCTCGGCATGAGCGCTGTAGCGCCATGGTAGTCGCCACCATGCGCAAAGCAATACGAACAGGAAAAGTTGCACGCATGCGCAACATTGAGGCAGAGAGATTTGAGAGTAAGCGCCGAGCTGTCTTCGATCGGCTGCTCGGCAGTAGTAAACAGACATCCGGAAGAAATGAGACTCTCGAATTCTTCCTCTATCTCCCGAATGACTTCCCTCGAAAATCCGGTTGCAACCTGGAGTTCCTGATAACTGGCATCAGGTTTGTCTATGAGCACTTTCAGATATGCATACGCTTCCTCACCCAGCGAGAAAACAGAACCGGACGGAACATCCAGAAGAACAAAAAAACCGCCTCTCTCAAAGAGATGGACGGAGGCGGGCAGAACGACGGAGAGGCCCACGTACTACCAGATGAAACGCCCGGGCTTCTTCCTGGTTTCGCAGACCTGGTTGCCCACAGTCGATGATGTCTTGCACGCAGACTTGCATGGAGTCTGACACTCACGGCATGCTTTAACAGGTTTGTTGGCGATGTCGATAGTCTTGATAGCGATCACCTTGATGAACTTCACGGCGGTACTCCCTTCTCCTGGCGAAATTTGTTCTCATACTATGCTGTGATAAGAGGCTCAAGTCAAGA
>JAKLHS010000007.1 GCA_022710025.1 Caldisericota bacterium
CAATGCTGTATCAGGGGTGAGCCGCGGCGGTTTGAGGAGTCTGTATTATGGGTGCAGACGCACGGCATCGGCAGACGCATCGCGCTCGACGAGTCCATCACGCTCCAGAGCCTGCAGCAGCCGTCCGAGCCATTCATCATCCAAAGGGACGGAGACTCCGCCGAGGCTGATGCCGAGGTCCGTCAGGGTGATCATGGTTCCCGATGCGAGGCCACGGAGAATATCAATGATTTTCCCTCTCCAGATGCGGTTGGGTATTCCTCGATAGGACGGTTCCGCGATTCGCGGTGGTGCTGCATCCAGAAGGACATGGGCAGACATGCATGCCTGAGCAACCGGGCAGGACGGACACCGCGGTGCGTGAGCGGTACAGTACTGAGCTGCAATATCCATGCATGCCTGATGCCAGTCCGAACTGCGACCCCGTGGATATACTTCATCCGCGATCGATCGCAGGATGCATTCGGGCAGAGCATCCAGCGTAGTCGATTGTCGCTGGAACAACCGGCTGTAGAGACGGCGCACGTTGACATCCAGCACGATTACATCTTCATGGAACGCGAAAGAGAGGATGGCGGCAGTGGTGTATGGCCCGATGCCTGGGAGCGATGATAGGGCTTCCGCATTATCTGGGAGACGACCATCGAATCGCTCGCACACAGCGCGAGCACAATCCCGCAGTCTGAGGGCACGATTGTTGTATCCCATGCCCTTCCAGGCGCGGATGACGGTTGCATTGTCAGCGGCTGCCAGAGTGGAGAAATCCGGAAACTGTTTCAGGAAGACAGGCAGCTTTTCCTGAACGCGGGCAGTCTGTGTCTGCTGCAACATAGTCTCGGAAACCAGGACCATATACGGATCGGGATCGGGGACTCTCCAGAAAAACCGGCGTGCGTGTGTTGCGTAGTCTTTCAGGATCATCGCCTTGACGCGCTCGATATCTGTCGGCTTTCGGCTCGCGGTAGGCGGTGATTCGGCAATGGACCTCTCATGTCGTTTCATACCAGCAGTATAGCAGACCCGGTTGAGTAAGCCGTATAGGCAGGAGTTGCGGCATTGACGATGTGGTCGTTGCCATTCATACTGGCATGGTCAGCTGCGAAGGTTGACAATCTGACAACGGAGGATCGCATGGGTGAGATGAAGTGCATTGGGGTGGGCGACATTGCGCCCGATTTTGTGCTGAACGACAATCGCAAGAGACCCGTCAAACTGGCCGATTACCGGGGCAGGAATATCCTCCTGTCGTGGCATCCACTGGCGTGGACTCCTGTCTGTGCAGAGCAGATGAAGTCGCTGGAAGCTCATGTCGCAGATTTTGTGCAGCGCAACACCACCGCGTTCGGTCTGAGCGTCGACTCTGTGCCCTGCAAGAACCAGTGGGCCAAGCAGCTGCTCATCGCGCAGACGATGCTGCTTTCGGATTTCTGGCCGCATGGTGCGGTTGCCCGATCCTACGGTTTGTTTCGCGATCAGGATGGATTTTCCGAGAGAGCAAACGTCATCCTCGACGGTGATGGCAAGGTCGTTTGGGTCAAGATTTATCCTATCTCCGAGCTGCCCGACATCGCAGAAGTTCTGGCGCATTGCGCACCATAGCCCATCTCTCGGGTTTCGAGCGGCATTCGATAGGTACTCACGGCTGGAGGGGGAGCATCCAGCTTCCAACTGGTGCTGTTTCCCTGGGGTATGCGAAATACCTGCCAAGGTGTCGAGTACAGATCAAGGCCTCGGTATCCCGCCTCGACGTGAAGCATGAGGAGAGAGGCTCTGGCAGCCTCAGGGATGTCGATGTCGATCGTGATGCTGGTCCCCTGGTCAGTCGTGGTGACATGGTTCATGAGTGACGACCCGGACACGAGGTCAACGACGTCGGCTTGCTGGCCGTGTTGCAGGGTGACGACGATTTTCGGTTGCTCGGCGAACGGTATGCCGTCGGCGACAGGGAAGATTGATACGATGGCCACGGAATCCGCGGAAGGGGCGGCAGGAGAACGGAGGACGAGGCGCAGGTTTGTCGGGGTCGGCTTGCTGGCCGTGAGGAAACGCAATTCAAAATTGCGTCCGAACTTCTGCAGCATGAAATCGGTGGGAATGAGAAAAAAGGGGATAGCCTCGGTGGACAGGCGAAGGTGATCATCCGCCAGGAAAAGCTCATTGCGTCTGGCAAAACTGGCCAGCAGGCCATAGCTGACATCCGTCTGACTTCGGTACAGCAACGTCGTCCTGTACTTCCGTTGTGTTTCTGGTGTCGAGAGAGGAAGCGTATAGAGAGCAACAGGAAGCGATGTCACAAAGGAAGGGGGAGCCAAGATTGCCGAGGGACTGTAGAGCCGAGGGATGGGGAAGTGCCGTTGGTGCACGAGGTATGTATATTGTTCAGGATTTGCGCCCAGATCGTGCAAAGCAGCAGTCACGTAGAGGTATGCGGCCTGATGATCAGGGTTGAGATCCAGGGGCGAAGGGAACATGACGATAGTCGGGCCGAACGAACGGATCACGGACTCGAAATCGGCAATGACAGCCGACGCATTGTACGGAGACCCGGGCGAGAGCGCATCCCGATATGGTACGACTCGCGTACCTGTCGCGAGATGATAGCGGCTGGAACCCTGCTTCCATGTTGTTTCCCAGATGCGCAGAGTCCCGGCGTCGGGGTAGCCCAGGAACGTCAGGTCGGATCGGCTGATGCCAAGGGACTGCATTCCCGAAAGAGCCTCACCGTGTCGTGTCTGAGCCAGAGCTCTGTACTGAGAGGGGGTGAGGGCCGGTACTTTTCTGAGCGCCCAGTATGCAAGTTCGTGGTTGTCCCCGTACGTAAGGTATACGACATGCACACGGGCTCCGGCGGCGTGTGCCTGCTGGATCAGACCTCCTGTCGCGATACATTCGTCGTCCGGATGGGGAGCAACGACAAGCACTCTGTCTCTGCTTGTTATGTGAGGTAGCAGGCGTACCGGGCCTGAGGGTGACGAAACCGGCACGGCTGTCGCAAACGGCAGCCTGGCAAAAGCCAGCCAGGCTGCAAGCAGGATGCTGATGGCTGCCGTGCAGATGAACCAGATCGAGAATGATCTCTTTCTTACCATGTCCCGGGAGTGCTTTGTCTTGCTGGAAAGCAAATCGCGAACGGGTTTCCGCATACAGAAACGTCAGGACAGAAGCTGCTCCAGTATCTGCTCCGCTCGTGCGAAAAGCAATGAGTGCCCTTCATGAGGATACCATCTGGTAAGCGTTCGTGGAAGCAGTGAAGCCAGTTTCTCGGCCATGATCGGCGGAGTCACGGTGTCCTGACGTCCCTCCCATATGAGCACATTGCGGCGTATGTCCTGCCATTGCAGTTGCCATGGCTTACTCCAGAGCCGCACTTCTTGGACGGCTGCCTCCACGCCCTGACGAAAGGCTTCCTTCAGATTCGCGTGCAACATCTCCTGGACGCGGGGTGTATGGAGAACAGAGGTTTCGGCGACGGGTCCGTCGTCCATGAGACGCGACATGACAGCTGGAAAATCTACGTTCGCCTCATGCATGCACCTGGTCAGTGCTGTCCGAGCGAGCATCGGACAGCGAGCCGCCCTGCGATATAACATCCTCTGATCGGGCCTCATCTGTGACAGAACCTCACGATACCGCAGAGGCGACATCGGGGAAACGAGACCAATGGTGCTTATGTGTTCCGGAATACGCAAAGCGCATGCAAGAGCATAGGGAGTGCTCTCTGAAACGGCCAGTATTCCGAATCGATATAATCCGAGATGCCCTGCTAATCCGGAGACGTCGACGGGCCAATCGAGAAAGGAGCGTGCTGGTTTGGGCTCCGAAAGTCCAAACCCAGGCCGGTCAGGGGTGATAAGACGGATATTGGCTTTCAGACATGCATCATCCAGTATGCTTCCCTCGAGCCGTGACGCAGGAAATCCATGAAAGAACAGGATCGGTGTTCCCGACGGGTCACCGAATTCCGCATATCCCAAGATTCGCCCGTCCGCCAGTTTTGCCGTCTGATCGATCTGTGCCATCTGCACCCCATTTCGTGTCAAAGAATTGCGCGCAGTGCCGCAATGAGTCTATCATGAAGCAGTGGCCAATCAACCTGTTCACGGCGAAGGAACGGCTCGCAGCCCGGTTGCACCGGCGTGCTCCACTGGTATAACATGTGCAGCGTTGTGTGAGGAGATAGGGATGTTGACTGGACGGAAGATAGACGACCGATTTCTGGATCGGTGGGAACACCGTATCTGCGCGCGGGTGGAGCATGACACGGGGAGACCGTTCATGCTCGTTCGAGACGAAACTCCTTTACGAGGGGCGGCACGGCAGACATGGTTTCTCGACCCGATACTCGCTTCCGCATGCAAGCACAGGCCGCCTGCGTGCGGATACGTAATCCAGTGGGAGGCTGAGGGAGATACCAGACGGCTGTGGGCGGGAGTCGGGGTTCTGGGAGAGCCGGTACTCGGCGGTTTCCTGAAGGAGTCACTGAGACAGCCGCTGTTTATATCGTCTGTAAAGCCGCTGTTCAAACGACTTGACGCTGCGGCATTCATGGGTCAGGGGAGTTGGGTAAAAGCAGCGATGACTTCGAGCGATGGGACGTCCTCCCTTACTGTTGCGCTGCTGGATCATGCAGCGTCTCTCTAAACGCCGGAAGCTCCCGGGGCGCAATTCTTGGTGGTCGAGGTTCACAGGGTCTATAGTGGCGCGGACGACATGGATGTTGATGTGGAAAGGGCAGCAGGGCGTCTGACGGGAGAGTTTGCTCCCCTGTACAACGGGCTCTTTCCAAGAACTGTCTGCTCATGATCGCGGAGTCGATCGTCCTCGATAATGTTTTCGTGTTGACAGAGAGATCCTCACGGCTTAATCTATAAGAGTTTTCGAGGGCCGATCCCGGGCATTGCCCTGAGAGCGGCCGTTGTCATATGTGGAGGTTGACATGGAACGCGTCCTGAGCAACGAGCTTAGTTCCCATGCGGGTGAGCGAGTACGGATGGCAGGTTGGATGCATCGCATTCGCCGGCTTGGCAGCGGGATAGTTTTCGTGCACCTTCGGGACCGCTCAGGGATATGTCAGATAGTGGTAGAGGCTCCCGGAGTGATTGCTTCGCTTGACGGTCTGCTTGCGGAGAGTGTAGTCGAAGTTGAAGGAACGGTCGTGGCCGAGGCGCAGGCGACCGGAGGATATGAAATCCACGAACCTTCGTTCACCGTCCTCTCTGCCGTGACCGATGCACTCCCCTTTCCCATCAACAAGCCTGTCATCAACGCCCATCTGGATACGTTTCTCGATCATGCGATGATCGGACTGAGAGCGCCGGTGAAACAAGCCGTCTTCAAGCTCAGTGCAGCAGTTGCCCATGCGTTCAGGGACGTTCTGGACGGCAAGGGGTTCACGGAAATCGCGACCCCCAAGATCATAGGATCGGCATCAGAATCGGGTGCCAACGTCTTTGCGCTCGATTATTTCGGGAAGCAGGCATACCTCGCTCAGAGTCCTCAATTTTACAAACAGATCATGGTCGGAGTGTTTGAGCGTGTCTATGAAGTAGCGCCCGTGTTCAGGGCGGAGCCACACCAGACGGTGCGCCACCTCAACGAGTATGTCAGCATGGACGCGGAGATGGGGTTCATCCAGGATCATACGACGGTGATGACGCTGCTCACGGAGGTCATCAGGGGAATCCTGGATTACATCGGCAGCCACTGCGCACAGGAACTCGTATTGCTCAATGTGCAGATGCCACTGGCCCCTCAAGAATTCCCGCGCATCTATTTCCCGGAAGCCCAGCAATGGATCTTCGAGCATCACGGCGAAGACTGTCGCGGTGAGCCCGACCTTGCGCCGCAGCACGAAAAATGGCTGGGTGAATGGGCAAAGGAGACATTCCAGTCGGACTTCCTGTTCGTCACGGGATATCCGATGGTCAAACGGCCATTCTACACGGCTCCCAACCCCGACGATACAAGGTACTCGAATTCATTCGATCTCCTGTTTCGAGGCACAGAGCTCGTGACGGGAGGGCAGCGGCTCAACCGGTTCGAAGATTATGCCCGGGCGCTGGAAGCCAGAGGAATGACACAGGAAGCGGTCGCATCGTACTTGGAGACGTTCCGGTTCGGCATGCCTCCTCACGGGGGGTTTGCCATCGGGCTTGAGCGGTTTATCATGCAGCTGGTGAACCTGTCGAATCTGCGTGACGCCGCGCTCTTCCCCCGGGACATGGAGCGAATCCAGCCGTGACCCTGCAATGTGATACCGCGCGTATCGGGTACGACAGCGTTCACACCTGGAGCGAATGATGAAGGAATACAATTTTCACAACATTGAACCAAAGTGGCAGGATACCTGGGAAGCGGAGAATGCTTACCGCACAGAGGAGACCTCGGACAAACCGAAGCTGTTCTGCCTCGATTATTTTCCATATCCGTCCGGCGACGGGCTCCATGTCGGCCATTGTCGTAACTACATTCCGACTGATGTCATCAGCCGATGCTACCGGATGAAGGGGTACAACGTTCTTCACCCGATGGGGTGGGATGCATTCGGTCTGCCGGCGGAAAACGAGGCTATCCGTCTCAAGAGGAACCCTCGCGAGATAACGGTCAGGAATACCGCTAATTTCAAACGACAGCTCAAGCTTCTAGGTACGTCGTACGACTGGGAGCGCGAGATCAACTCCTCCGATCCCACGTACTACCGGTGGACCCAGTGGTTTTTCCTGCTCCTGTACAAGCGTGGCCTGGCTTACGAGAAGGAGTCGGACCAATGGTGGTGTCCAACCTGCAAAACCGTCCTCGCCAACGAACAGGTCAAGGAAGGTCAATGCTGGCGCTGTGGATCGACCGTGGAGAAGAAACTTCTCAAACAGTGGTTCTTCAGGATCACAGACTACGCCGACCGGCTTGCCGACGATCTGGATACCGTGGATTGGCCTGAACGCATCAAGATCATGCAACGCAACTGGATAGGGAAATCCGTTGGCGCCGACGTGATGTTTGACGTTCGTTCGGCACGCGATGGTTCGTCGCATCCGACGACTATCTTCACGACGCGGCTGGACACGATCATGGGAGCAACATTCATGGTTCTCGCCCCGGAACATCCGCTCGTGCCGAGGATCGTCGCGGAAGAGAAGCGGTCCGAGGTCGAGGCGTACATCGCCCTCAGTAAGACCAAGACGGAGATCGACCGTTTGTCGACGGAGAAGGAGAAGACGGGCGTCTTCACGGGGGCATATGCGATCAACCCGTATTCAGGAGACAGGATTCCCGTGTGGATTGCCGACTATGTCCTCATGGGGTACGGCAGCGGGGCCATCATGGCCGTTCCGGGACATGATGGCAGGGATTTCGCGTTTGCCTCCAACTATGGGTTGGAGATTCGCCAAGTCATCAGCTGGCCGGATGTCATATACGATGCGACGACTTGGAGCGATACTTACGCTGAGCACGGAACACTGGTGAACTCCGGCCGGTTCGATGGTCTCTCCACGGAGAAAGCGTTCGAAGCAATGGTCGCCGACGGAAACGCACGGGGCGTCACAAAGGCTCAGACCAACTACCACATGCGAGATTGGCTGATCAGTCGTCAACGGTACTGGGGTGCGCCGATTCCCATGGTGCACTGCCCTGCCTGCGGTACCGTCCCGGTTCCGGAGGATCAACTACCGGTGCTGCTTCCGGATGTCGAAAGCTACGAGCCGAGTGGAACCGGCGAATCGCCGCTGGCAGGGATCGAGGACTGGGTTACCACTACCTGTCCGGTTTGCGGAGGACCTGCGCGGCGCGAGACTGACACAATGGATGGGTTTGCCTGCTCGTCGTGGTACGAGCTGCGCTACACAAGTCCCCACAACGACAATGCTCCGTTCGACAGGGCCGCCGTCGACTACTGGCTTCCGGTTGATCTCTACGTCGGCGGGGCCGAGCATGCCGTCATGCATCTCCTATACTCGCGCTTTTGGACGAAGGTCATGTATGACGAAGGACTTGTCGGATTCACAGAGCCGTTTGCGCGGCTGATGAATCAGGGGATGCTGCTGTCATATGACGGTCAGAAGATGAGCAAGAGCAGGCATAACGTCATTACTCCCGATGAAGTGGTTGAACAGTACGGTGCAGATACATTACGGCTCTATGAACTCTTCATGGCTCCGTTTGAACAGGAAGTGGCATGGTCCAAGGAGGGAATCTCCGGAGCGCACCGCTTCCTGAAGCGCGTGTGGGATCTCATACAACGTACGATAGAAGCCTCCCATGGCTCGCAGACGAACGCTGTCGTATCCGGGCTTGAGCTGCAGATCAACCGGCTCACACGAAAGATCACTGACGATGTCGAGAAGTTCAAGTTCAATACCGCCGTGGCGGCGTTCATGGAGTATCTGAATTTCCTGTCCGACGCCGTTCGTGCCGACGAAACGGTGCTCGCGTCAAGCCTGTGGCAGATGAGCGCCAAGCAGCTGCTGGTTCTCCTTGCCCCGTTTGTTCCACATCTGACGGAAGAACTGTGGCACGAGTATGGATACAGGACGAGTGTGCATGCAGAACCGTGGCCGACGTGGGATGAGTCGAAGTGCCTCGAGGAGGAGGTAGAGATCGCCGTTCAGGTCAATGGGAAGGTACGGGGTTCCATACTCGTTCCGGCCAATGCGACGGACGAAGAAATGGGAACCTTGGCGCTCGCTCAGGAGTTTGTCACCAGGTATACTGACGGTCATGTTGTCAAGCGCATCGTTGCAATCAGAGGGAAAATCGTTAACATTGTAGTTCAATGAGTCTCGTTCAGGAGGAAGTTGAATGGCGAACCCGAAGAAGAAAACCAGCCGCAGCAGAAAGGGCAACAGATACAGCAAGGTCAAGATGGCGTTTCAGAACAACCACGGCCTGCTTGTTCACTGCGGACACTGCAACAAGCTGATCAGAGCACACCACGTGTGCCCCTATTGCGGATATTATGACGGCAGGCTGGTCGTGAAACCGGAAGAAAAGAAGGAGAAGCCTGCCGCCTAGCGGATGAGAGTAGCGCTGGATGCGATGGGGGGCGACTATGCCCCCCATGAGATTATCAAGGGCGCCGTACAGGCAGCACGCACGCTGGGAGTTACGGTATGTTTCGTCGGCGATGAAGCTGCTATCAGGCGCGAACTTGGAGAATATGCCGAAGGGGCTTCTTTCTCCTATGAGATCGTCCCGGCCGGTCAGGTCGTCACTTTTCACGACCACCCATCCGAGGTGCTCAGGACGCGCAAGGATTCATCACTGTACAAGGCTATCCGATCCGTCGCCGACGGAAAGTGTGATGCCATTGTCTCCGCAGGCAACACCGGCGCCCAGATGGCTATCTCGCTGTTTGTCCTCGGTCGCATCCAGGGGGTCCTGCGTCCGGGTTTGATCGGCGCGATTCCGTCGACGACCGGGGAGCCGTTCTATTGCATGGACGTGGGTGCGGTTGCCGACTGGACCCCGGAAAACATTGTGCAGTTTGCGCGGATGGGGCAGGTGTACTGCAGCCTTGTGACAGGCAAGAAGGCGCCGACCGTAGGACTCCTCAATATTGGAGAAGAAGCGGAGAAAGGGTCGCGACAGGTTGTCGAGGCGCACGAGCTTCTGGCGGCATCGATCCCGTCGTTTGTCGGGAATGTCGAACCCAAGGAAGCATTTCGCCATGCGGCGGATGTCGTTGTCAGTGACGGATATACCGGCAATATTTTCCTGAAGACGATTGAGAGCACAGCGGAGGTTTTGTTTGGAATGATGAAAGCAGCCCTCGGAAGCTCCCTGAAAAGCAAGATCGGCGGGGCGCTTGCCCGCAGCAGTCTCCGGGGGGTCAAAGACAGGCTTGATTACAGCCAGTACGGCGGTGTTCCGTTGCTGGGTGTCAAGGGGATCAGTATCGTGTGCCACGGCAGATCCGACGCGGCGGCTATCTACCACGCGATTCGTGTGGCGAAGACGATCAGCGATCAGGGTCTCGTGACGCGGCTCGAAGCCCTCTGGAAGTGAGCGGGTCTATGCCGCAAACCCGTAAAAGGACGATAGGAAATATCGTCGCCCCCAAGCAGGATGTGACCAGCGCTCTTGTGATGCAGCGTGCCGAGGAGTTCGACCGTTTGCTGCCCGTACACTTCAAAAATCTGCGCTTCCTGGTAGTGGCGCTGACACACAGCTCTTTTGCCAGCGAACATCCCGGCTACACGTCAAACGAGAAGCTCGAGTTCGTCGGTGACGGAGTCGTCAACTTTGTTGTCGCCAAGCTGCTTTTCCTTGAGTTTCCGGACGCGCGCGAGGGAGACCTTTCGAAGATGCGTGCAGCACTGGTGAAAGAACAGGGTATCTATGAACGAGCGTTGGAATTGGGTTTGGACAGGTATCTCCTGCTCGGCAAGGGAGAAGACAAGTTGCGCGAGGAACGGAAGCCGGCGATCCTGGCCGACGGGTTCGAGGCCCTTGCCGGTGCACTGTACTTTGACAGCGGGATGCACGCAGTCGAGAGGTTCATCGGCATCGTCTTCCGCCGTTCAATCGCCGAATTGTACAACGGAGCGATTCTGGACTACAAGACGGCCCTCCAGGAAGAGACACAGCGTTCCGTACGACTTCTGCCGACCTATATGACGGATGTTTCCCGCGGTGAGGACGGGTCCGACGTCTTCACTTCTCTCGTGCATATCGGTGCCATCCTCTATGGTGAAGGGCGGGGATCCTCCAAGAAAAGGGCGGAGGAGGATGCCGCCAAAACGGCATTGGAAACATTCCTTGCAGAGCATCCGCACCCGCGAGGCTCTGAGCCGTGAGTTTCCTGGCTCGTCTCAGGCAATTGTTCGAACCGGCGAAGACAGAGGAACGGACAGCCGTCGCCGGAGGCACGCAGACGGGGGCCGAGACTCCACCTATGCCGGAGACAGGCAGAGGAAGCACGCGGGAAGCGGCGGATTTCGAGGCGCTCGAAGAACTGCTGATAGATGCCGGCATAGACGTAGAAACAACCATGGCGATATTGCACGATGTCCGTAAGGGAACGATCGGGCGGCCGACGGTCGATCAGGTCGTCGGCCGCGTGCGGGCTCAGCTTGCAGCTGCCCTCGATCTGGATTCGGCATTGCACGTTGACGGGTCGCCCGCGGTGATTCTGGTCACGGGAGTGAACGGAGTCGGCAAGACGTCGTCTATCGCAAAGCTGGCGAACATGCTCAAAGATGGGGGCATGACGATCCTTCTGGTGGCAGCCGACACGTTTCGTGCCGGAGCTATCGACCAGCTCGCGGTTCTCGGTGAAAGGATCGGGGTACCCGTCATGCGGTCCATCGAAGGACAGGATCCCTCGAGCGTTGTCTTCAACGGACTTCAGAAAGCGATCGCCGACAGCGTCGATGTCGTCATCGTTGATACCGCGGGACGCATGGAGAACAAGAAAAACCTCACTGCGGAACTCCAGAAGATCTTGCGGACGATCGAAACGAAGTTCGGGCGGTCTCCATCGGAGGTTCTGCTCGTCATAGACGCGACAACGGGCGAGAATGCTCTGATGCAAGCTCGCGCATTCAGCGACGCCGTTCCGGTATCGGGAATCATCCTGACGAAGGTGGATTCCGGCGCCAGGGGAGGGAGCATCATCGGTATCGCCCGGGAATTGCGGATTCCCATCAAGCTGGTATGCGACGGTGAAACAATGACGAGCATAAAACCATTTGACAAAGACGATGTCGTGAACATGATATTGCTGTCTGAGTAGGTATGGGAACGGGGATGACGTCGTTCCGACATATTGCGGATAGGAGCTAAGCCATGCAAAGCAAGTCAAGGGAAAAGGCGCCCATGACTCCAGGTCGCGAGAAGAAGATCAAACGCAAGGAAGAGATCGCCGAGCTTCTGGAGTTTTACTCTGGTTTGCTCACAAAGAAAGAGGCCGGTGTCCTGGAACTCTACATTCAGCCGAACTACTCCGGCGCAGAAGTGGCGCGGACTCTGCGAATCTCCAGGCAAGCCGTGCATGACCACATTCGTCGCTCGCTGGGACGGATGCGACGGTGCGAGAACAAACTTCAGCTCATTGCCAATTACAAGAAAAACATTGTCATGTTCCGCAAAATCATGTCCAAGCTGGATGAGTGCTGTCGACAGTCGCACAGCATCGAAGCCGAGCAGACACTCGGAGAGCTGAGAGTTCTCTTCGAGAAACTGGTCAATCGGAACACGCGCGAGTTGTAGGCGATCTCGTGTTCGAGTCCGTCAAGAAGGCACTCGGCGGCGTCTTCGACGGGCTGCGACGCAAGGGTCTCCTGTCGCAGGGGGATATCGATGCGGCGCTGGCCGAAGTGAAACTGGATTTGCTGGGCGCGGACGTCGACTACAGGGTCGTCAAGGACATTATTGCGCGGACGCGCGAGGCGTGCCTTGACGAGAGGGTCCTCAAGAGCATGTCACCGGGAGAACAAGTCATCAAGGTTCTCTACGAACAGCTCACTCGAGCGCTGGGAGGGGAAGGAAGCAAGGGGTTGGCCGTCACGCACATCCCCTACAAAGTCATGCTTGTGGGTTTGCAGGGGTCGGGCAAGACGACGACGCTGGGCAAACTAGCTCTGCTGCTCAAGAAAGAGGGACACTATCCGCTGCTGATCCCGGGAGACTATGGCAGACCTGCAGCCTATGAGCAACTTCGGAAGCTGGCAGGCGACGCGGGGGTGCCGTTCTACAGCGAGCGATCCGACAGCCTTGCCGAGCTTCTGCGCGGAGCAGACCGCTTTGCGCGCGAAAGATCATTGGACGTTCAGCTGTTGGATACACAGGGTCGTCACGAATTCGACGAGGAACTCATGGCCGAGCTGCGCAACGTCGCCGACCTGTTCCATCCGGATGAGACCCTGATTGTCCTGGATTCCATGATCGGATCCAGGGCCATTCCGCTCTCGCTCAGTTTCGACAGGGCGGCTTCTCTCACGGGGGCTATTTTCACCAAGTTCGATTCGCCTGCTCAGGGTGGAGCAGTGCTGTCTTTCAGAGAGGCGGTCGGAAAGCCGATTCGGTATATCGGAGTCGGCGAACACCTGCA
>JAKLHS010000070.1 GCA_022710025.1 Caldisericota bacterium
TCGTGCGTGATAACATCAGAAATCTTGGGCTTCAGGATGCCGTATCGGTTGTGAAGAGTGATGCCCTCGCATATGCCTCGAATCTCACGGGGTCCGAGTTCGACGTCCTCTTCGCCGATCCGCCGTTCGCATCGATCCTACAGGATCAGCTACTTGTTGCTCTATCGCTCCATTTGCGTGCCGAAGCAGAAGGCTGTATCATTGTTATGGAACATGCATCAAGGCGGCCGGGGCGCGACGAGTACGCAGGCCCCACGGTAAGGCTCGTGATGTATAAAGAACGGCGATACGGGGATATCGCAATGAGCTTCTATCGTGCGACATGCTCCAGAAACGAGGCGGAATCATCACCCAATGAGGACACATAGTACTCTGGCGCAAATACTGCGCCAGTTCAGAGACGGTACGCGCGTCCATGCAGGCAGATTCCGCCAAGCCGGCACATTAGCCGTTATCGTTGCGGTCTTGTTCTGTTCCTGTCTCAGTATTTTGCCGTTTTTGCCCGTACTGGATCATGTCGAGGTGGGTATGACTGTCGCGTCCGATGTCATTGCCAGACGCGATATCGTCTACACAGATCAGAGCCGGACAGAGGAGCTCCGCAAGCAAGCCATGAATGAGGTGGCTCCCATCTATAAGTTTGACAGTACGCGGCTGGAAACATCATTGAAGTCGCTTGAAAGCATAGTCGACCGCGTTATCGAGACTCGATCGCAAGATCTGCCGGCAGACCAGACATCTCAGAAGATCGCCGCATTCTTGATGACCCCGGCAGGAGCAACAACGAAGTATCTGGCAACGTGCTCGGAGTCTGAAGTACAGTCCGCGAAAACTGTTGCTCGGCAGGCGCTTACGACAGTCATGCGGCGTGGCATCCTCGAGGACAATTTGGCATCCGCTCGGGAGAGCATCAATACGGAACTTCAGCAGTATGCTCTCTCCGATAATCAGATCAGGGCGGCGTACGTGCTTGCGGCGCGCTTTGTAACATCCAATCTCATCTATGACGAGAGCGCAACCATGATGGCGCGTGAGAAGGCGGCATCCTCTGTGCCCCCCGTTGTTGCGACGATCCCATCCGGAGCACCAGTCGTCAAGGCTGGTACATTAGTTGACACGGCCGTCAAGGAACTGCTTCTCAGCAGCGGTCTCGTCTGGGGGCTTCAGGCATGGCGCACTATAACCTCACAGGCTGCTGTTGTAGTTCTGGCATGGATGGTGGTAGTCGTGGCTGTTCTGCTCAGAGAGCCGACTCGTTCCAGGACTCAGCACGTATTGGTTGAGGTCTCATGCATGGGCTGTTCCTCCATTGTCGTCTGCTGGCTTGCAGGCCGTATCGCGCCTGCCTTGACACCGTTCCTGCTTTGTCTTCTGCTGGGTTTTGCCTTCTTTGAACAAAGGCTGGCTGTCGTATTCGGCGTTGCTCTCATGGTGGTGAGCTGGGTAATAGTCCCCGTTTCTACTCAGGTAATCATGGGGCTGATTGTCGGAGCTCTCGTTGTCCACATCATCATGCGGCAAGCTGACAAGATGACGGCTGCTCTGATCGCGGGCCCCGTCGCTGGTTGTTCGGCAGCGGTAGTATTTGCAGCTGTGTCAAACGTTGCCGGCGAAAGTGCCCGAACCGTAGCGGCGAATGCTGGTTACCTGGCTGCTGGTGGTCTCATAGCGGCTACCTTCGCCATGGGCATGACGTTTCTCTTCGAGCGCCAATTCAATGTAGCCACGGCGATGCGTCTTCGCGAGTTGCTTGATACAGGCAGCAAGCTGCTTTCAGAGCTGTTCGAGCGAGCGCCGGGGACATATCACCACAGTCTGAATGTTGCCAATCTTGCATCGGGAGCTGCCCAGCGGATAGGGGCCAACTGGCTGCTGGCACGCGTAGGTGGCTACTACCACGACATAGGCAAGCTCTTGCATCCGCAGTTCTTTGGTGAGAACCGGGGCGAACTGCCCAATATCCATGAAGACATATCACCGGAGCTCAGCACAAAGGTCATTCTGGAGCATGTGCAGGCAGGAGTGACGATAGCCGCCAGCTATCACCTGCCGACAGAGGTTGTTGACATCATTGCAGAGCACCATGGAACCACAGTGGTGCAGTTTTTCTATGACAAGGCTTCTGCAGATCAGGCAAATCTGTCCCCGCAGGCGTTTCGATATCCCGGACCGATGCCTCATAGCAGAGAGGCAAGCCTGGTGTTTTTATCGGACGCCGTCGAAGCGGCGGCGCGATCGCTTGCAAAGGTAGATAAGGCCGCTCTCGAAGGACTCATCGAGAGCGTGGTCAACACGCGTATTAGTGATGGTCAGCTGACAGAGTCGCAGTTGACCCTGAGAGAGATCGGATTGGTGAAGGAGTATTTTCTCACTTCGTTGCTCTCGTTTTACCATGTCCGCGATGCGTATTCATCGGTCGAGGAGGCAAATGAAAAAAGCTGATATATCTGTTCATTGTACTGCGGAGAACTCCGATCAGGACTGGGATGTCCACAGTACACGGTTGCACGGGTTACTCGTTCGTCTGTGCAAATCTCTTGAGCCGGAGATTCGACGCATTCCCGGTGTCAGAAATGCCATCAGTCTTGCCTGTTATTTTGTTACACCGGAGCAAATTCGCAGCCTGAACTCACAGTACAGAAGCGTTGACAGCGTTACAGATATGCTGTCGTTTCCATTAGGTTTCGCGGCACCCGGCCGCGGCTGGGTACTGGGAGATATCATCATCTGTCTGGATGCGTTGCAGGAAAAGGCAGCGTCTTCGGGCAACGATCCTGATGACCAGTTTTCTTTTTCTCTTACCCACTCATTGCTGCATCTTCTGGGGTTCAACCATGAAGAAGGAACAGCCCGGAGAGAAATGGAGTCGCTTGAGGAACGCGTCTTTGCAGATGTCGGTTCCACAGACGGCATAGTGAGGAGGAGATCGGCATGACAGGGCAGATTGTTGTGCTCCTCCTGCTCCTCCTGTTGGCAGCGCTGTTCTCGCTGGTGGAGTACGCCTATGCCAGCATCAGTCCCATGGCACTCGAGAAGAAAGGGGAATCCAGTTCGCTGAGCGACCGCCTGGTATGCAGGATGGCGGGCAATCACTCCATGCTCCTTTCCGTCATCGTTTTGGGGAATAATCTGTCAAACCTCGGCGCTTCGTTCCTGGTGGCACGCATCGTGCTTGCTGTGTTTTCCAGGGTGAACCCAGACTTGCTGTCTGCAATCTCGACAGTTGTACTCACGGCAGTCGTGGTCGTCTTCACCGAGACTGTCCCAAAAATGATCGGTCGCGCATTTCCAGAACAAGTGACACGAGTCACAGCCGTCCTCCTGTATCCATTGTACTGGGTATTGTACCCGGTTGCGCGTGTGCTGTCAGGGATCTCGGCGGTTTTGACGCGTCCGACACTGGCGCATGCAAAACGTGCCGGCTATATCAGCGATTCCGACGATTTTCGCTACCTTCTGCATATGGGCCAAGAGGACGGCGTCATCGACAAGGAAGAGGAACGGCTCATCTATAACATCTTTGATTACTCAAATACGCTCGCTTACGAGATCATGACGCCGTTTGTAGATGTGGCGACAGTGGAAAACAGCGCCCCGATCAGCGAAGTCATCAGGGTCATCAACGAATCCGGACACTCTCGATTGCCGGTCATGGATGACGACAATGTCGTGGGACTGGTATATGCCAAAGACGCGCTCCGGGCCATGGCAAGCGGCGCTACGCCTGAGGCTCGCGTGAGCAGTATCATGCGACAGCCGTTCTTTGCACCTGATACGAAAAAAATCAGCGGGCTCCTGCAGGAGATGCAACGGCAACGGATACAGACCGCCGTCGTTTTTGACGAGTATGGAGCCGTATCCGGCCTCATCACTATCGAGGATATCCTGGAGGAAGTTTTCGGAGAAATCCAGGACGAATACGACAAGGAAGCCGCCGAGGTAGAGAGCGTTGGGCCAAATGCCTATCTCATCAAAGGTTCCGTTCCTACGGACAAGATCTCGGAGCTCTTTGGAAGAGAGCTCTCGGGGGAAGACTACGACACGGTGGCGGGACTCATGCTTTCCGATATCGGACGCCTGCCGCGCATCGGCGACAGAGTCGAGCGGTCGGGTGTCATGTTCACGGTCGTGAATGTGGTCGGCAAGAGGATATCCAGAGTGCGGGCGGAGCGCATCCCGGCGCT
>JAKLHS010000071.1 GCA_022710025.1 Caldisericota bacterium
TGCCGCAGCTAGTCGATCCGGGAGAGAGGATCGGTGTCATCAGTCAGGAGGCATCGCATGAGACCAGTATCCCCGCAGGAACTCCCGTCATCGCCGCCGGTTCCGACAAAGGATGTGAGACGCTTGGCGTGGGATGCACGGATGTTTCGACCGTCAGCCTCAGTTTCGGCACGACAGCGACTGTTCAGACAACGTCCGGGCGGTACTTTGAACCGATCATGTTCATGCCGCCATACCCAGGATGTGTCAAAGGGAGCTACAACCCCGAGGTCGAGATCTTTCGCGGGTATTGGATGGTGTCGTGGTTCAAGAAGGAGTTTGCCGTGCGCGAGGCGCTGGAGGCCGAAGAACGCGGTGTACCACAGGAGGTCGTCCTGGACGAGCACCTAGAAGATATTCCCCCTGGATCCCAGGGGCTCATGTTGCAGCCCTACTGGGGTCCGGGCCTCAAGATGCCGGAGGCCAAGGGCAGCATCATCGGTTTTGGAGACGTGCACACGCGGGCGCACATCTACAGGGCGATCATCGAAGGCATCGGCTACGGCCTGCTGGAGGGTGTGGAGCGGATCGAGGCTCGCAGCGGAAAACGAGTCACGAAGGTCATGGTCTCAGGGGGCGGTTCCCAGAGCAATGCAATCTGCCAGATCACAGCCGACCTGTTCGATCGACCGGTCATACGCAGTCAGACATATGAAACATCGGGTTTGGGGGCGGCGATGAACGGTTTCGTCGGGCTGGGCGTTTACGCGACGCAGGAAGAGGCAGCCGTCCATATGACACACAATGAGACGACATTTTTGCCGCGGGCGGATGTGGCAGGCATTTATCACGATCTCTACACGCGAGTCTACAAGCATATCTATCCGGCATTGCGGCCACTGTACCATCGTATACAGCACATTACGGGCTATCCAGATATCTAGCGACGGAGGGTATTGTGAGGATTGAAGGAAAAAGGGTTCTCCTGCGCGAGCAGATGGATGCGGACGCAGACTTCTTCTGCATATGGTATAACGACCCCGATATCATGAAGAAATGCGGGTTCACGGAACCTGTCACAAGGGAAGAACTTGTGAACGGATTTCATAAAGAAACCAGGGATTCCCTCTGGTTTACCGTCGTCAACAAGGATACGAACGAAATTCTGGGCGAAACAGGTCTGCTGAGAATGTTTCCGGAGTGGCGGACCACAGACCTGAGCATCATCCTCCCTGACCCATTCCGATATCGCCAGGGATATGGCAGCGAAACCATCCAGTTGATGTTCGATCTGGCTTTCAACCGCTGCGATTTCAACAGGGTCGCCATCGGCGTCGTTGGTTTCAACGTCAACGCGCTTGCCTTCTATGAAAGCGTTGGGTTTAAGAGAGAAGGGATTCAGGAAGAAGGCTATTTCTGCGACGGCGCCTATAGTGACTTCGTCATGATGCGGCTTCTTCGCAGAGAATACGAGGAGAGGATCCGAAGCCGACAAGCATGTCCGGCAACCGAAACATCACTCCCATTCAATAGTTGATGGAGGTTTTGAGATAACTCTCCTGGAGATCGTCTTGCTCTCTTCAGTGTCACCCCTCCAGGATCATGGGAGAATGTGACAGGTGTTTTCGATCAGAGTAAAAGCAGCTCGCTGAGAATCACGGTAGATTTGAGTAGTTACTCTTGATGGGAATATGTATTAGGCACCATTGTTGAGGCGACGTACAGTCTTTTGTTCATAGACCAAAGTTTTTCGGAGACAGCTCTATCCCAATAAGTTTTCCAAATGCCAACGCCCAGCGAACAAAATTATAGGAGACAGAGGTGACGATATTTCCAGAGAGCAGAAAGCCTTCGGGAATTGGATTTTTAATGTTGTCATCCCATCCGTGGAGCAGAGCAAGGGCATCCTCAGAAAAGCCTTCCTCTGACAACTCCTCCTTATTGATGCCAGCCATAAACGGCTTACCATCCAACATTCCAGCTTTCAAAAGCAGAACCGGAGCAATGGAAATTGCACCGATGGGCATACCATCAAACTCGCGGATAAAGTCTACAACCTCGTCATCCTCCACCGCTTCCCGAATATCCATCGCACCAGGCAGCAACAGACTGTCGTATTCCTCGATGTTCAGCTCAGAGAGTTTCTTTTCGGGCAAGACGGTCATTCCTTCTTCACTTTTGACGGGAGCTAAATCCTTTGCAAAGACGGAAATAGGTTTTTGCTCCATTGCAAGCATTTCCAATGCCGGAGCAATTTCAAAACTGCAAAACCGGTCATAAATCAAAACTGCGGTCTTTTTCATATTTTTGACCCTCCATCTTTTGTTTTCGCTATCCGCTTCCTGATTTCCACTTCATGGTCAACACTATCGATAGCTTCTTTTTCATAGATTCTAGCAGTGGCATGGCAAAAAGCATTTTATGGAGCGTATCAGGAATTGGTTTTCCATCAATCTGCATGGTGTAAAAATAGGGATATACGCATCCTAGATGCTGCCATATTCAGTTATCCTTTCTTTCGTAGTGATCTCTCGTTCTATAGAACTTCTCATAGAAGAATTTGCGATCCACTATGGAATCCCTCCTCACTTTACAACGGACATTTTTGCCGTTTGTGCAGGTTTGAACTGTAAGATTCCCGTGAACGAAGGAAGCATGGGCTACCCCTTGCTTCACAAGGTTCTTTTCCGCTCCCCGAACCGCCGATAGATAGTTGGCGCTCTTTTCACGCTGGAGGGCAGATACGGCTTGAAGGTCTGTGAGTGTGTTGGGGAAGTCCACCTTCGTGTGGATGGGCTCAAGGGTAAGGATGCCGCAGAGCTGAGCCGTTCCAACAGTTGAGCGATTAGCTGGTAGAGGAACTGAAAAAGGGCAGATGAAGCAGCAAACCTCTCAAAATCGCCCCTTTTCTGGCTCTACAGCTGTGTTTTGGCGTTTGGACAAGATATGCTCATTCCCACTCAATAGTGGATGGTGGTTTTGAGGTGATATCATAGACGACACGATTCACCTCGGGAAGTTCGCTGGTAATTCTCTGCGAAATCTCCTCCAGTATATCCAGAGGGAGCCGTGCCCAATCGGCCGTCATACCATCGCTGCTTTCGACAACTCTCAGAGCGATGGTGTGGGCGTATGTTCGTTCATCGCCTTTGACGCCTACCGTGCGGATTCCCGGCAGGACCGCAAAGGACTGCCAAACTTTTGTGTACCATCCGGATGCTCTCATGACCCGTTCCAAGACAGCGTCTGCGCGTTGCAGGATATCGACACCGGCGGGGGTGACTTCGCTCAGAATGCGCACCGCCAGGCCTGGCCCGGGGAAGGGCTGCCGATCAACCAATTCCTCCGGCAGTCCAAGCGCGCGTCCAAGGTCGCGCACCTCGTCCTTGAAAAGAAGCCGGAGCGGTTCCACGAGGGTGAAGGCCAGATCGGCTGGCAGACCGCCGACGTTATGGTGGCTCTTGATCGTGCTGGCGACCGAGCTGCCTGATTCAATGACATCCGGGTAAAGCGTTCCCTGAACCAGGAACGGGACGCCATGCATGGTACGTGCCTGTTCTGCGAAACAGTCGATAAACGTCCTGCCGATCGCTTTGCGCTTTGCCTCGGGATCTGTGAGACCTTTCAGGGCAGCGAAAAATCTATCGGCGGCGTCGACGCGGACCAGGGGTATATCGAACTGACGATGAAATACGGATTCGACAAGATCACCCTCGCCTTTTCTCAGAAGACCGGTATCCACAAAGGCACATGTGAGTCGCTCTCCGATCGCGCGGTACACCAGTGTGGCGGCGACGGCGCTGTCGACACCGCCTGACAATGCGCACAGAGCCCGCTGGTCACCGATCGTTTGCCGGATTTCCTGAACAGCGGCCTCTGCGAATCCGGACATGGTCCAGTCGCTCGAGCACCCGGCGATATCGATCAGGAAGCGCTGCAGGATCTCGCGGCCATTCGGTGTGTGCACAACCTCGGGGTGAAACTGGAGGCCATAGAGACGTCTCTCGGGGTCTTCCATGAACGCTACGGGGCAGGAGCCCGTCGACGATGCCACGCGGAATCCAGCGGG
>JAKLHS010000072.1 GCA_022710025.1 Caldisericota bacterium
GTTCCACGCAAGGATCGGATGCGTGGTAATGCGGTTGTCTTCCACCTTTTTCTCCTCTCCGCTGGGGATGGTTTTCCTACGCCTGCAGTATAAGGACACATGCCGTTTTTCCATAAACGCACGGACGGGGCGGCATTGCAACCGGTTCGCGTCAGATCCGAAGCGTCGCAGGCGCGACGGCGTACCGGTTGTATTCATGATTTCGCGCTTGACACAAGTGGGGATATTGTTTTTCCTGTTACATCCACCAACATGGAGAGGAACATCTCTACCGGGGGGCACAGAGGCAGCAAGGGCAATCTACTACGAAATCGGGGGCAGTACGACAGGCTCTACCGAAATTGCTCGTGCACGACCGTTTCATGGTTCCACCATTCGCGCGAGAAAGAGGAGGTAAGGGAATGAGGAAGTCCGTATCACTACTGCTGATTTGTATCCTGGCTGCGGCTCTCATCCTGCCGGGCTGCTCCAAAGGCACGGACACGACTACCGGCCCCATCAAGGTCGCACTCCAAGCTCCCATCACCGGTGATTACGCGTACGAAGGTCAAATGGCAAAACAATCGGTCGAAGTGGCAGCAGAGCTTATCAACAAAGCCGGTGGCGTGCTGGGCCGCAAGGTCGAGATCACTGTCGTCGACGACGGATCGAACCCCAAAGACAGTGCCATCGCAGCGCAGAAGGCTGTTTCGATGGGCGTGACG
Source organism: Caldisericota bacterium (assembly GCA_022710025.1). Lineage (GTDB taxonomy): Bacteria > Caldisericota > Caldisericia > Cryosericales > Cryosericaceae > Cryosericum. Next base: position 705 of record JAKLHS010000072.1, read on the forward strand.
GCCGTCATCGCCAGTTACGGCTCCTCCGTCACCGAACCGGCGATCGACATCTATGAGAAGAACAAACTCGTCGCGGTGGGATATGGATGCACCGCCATTCGACTGACGATGGACAAACAGCGCACCTACTTCTTCCGCACCTGCGGCCGCGACGACGCGCAGGGTCTCTTCTTTGCAAAATACGCCGTGGAGACGATGGGCGCCAAGCGCATTGCGATCATGCATGACAACAGCACCTTTGCCAAAGGCGTCGCCGAGCAGGCGGATCTGGCCCTCAAACCCTATGTCGACGCCGGCACGTGCGAGATCGTCTACTATGATGCCATCACGCCCGGTGAGAAAGACTTCTCGGCAGCCGTCACCAAATTGCGCAATACAAAGCCGGATATCTGGTACTACACGGGATACTACACCGAAGCCGGGTTGCTCATCCGCCAGGCGCGCGACGCCGGGTTGACATGCCCCTTCGTCGGCGGCAATGCCGCTATCAACGACGACTTCATCAAGATCGCAGGGGCAAGCGTGGCGGCAGGAGCCCTGATGACGCAGGAGCCGTTGATCAGCGATATCACGACGGACATCGCTGAGCAGTTCCGCACCCTCTACAAGGAAAAATACGGCAACATCCCCTCCAGCCCGTGGCCCGTGTATGCTGCCGATGCTCTCTACGCGATCGTCGGAGCTATCAGGAATGCTGGTTCTACGGAGTCCGACGCCATCGCGTCCGCCATGCACACGAACATGGCCGGCGTCGAGGGCGTGACGGGGTCCATCGAGTTCTCCGACCGCGGCGATCGACTCAATGTTCCGTATAAGATGTATGAGGTGACGGCCGACGGAAAGTACGTCGTCCATCAGTCCTAACCTCCATCGCCGTCTGAAACGAGGTCACCATGGTTACGTTCTTCGAGCAGTTGATAAACGGCCTTACCATCGGCTCCTTCTACGCCCTTGTGGCGCTGGGCTATTCGATGGTGTATGGCGTCATGAAACTGGTCAACTTCGCCCATGGTGACCTCTTCGCCCTTGGTTCGTACCTAGGCTATACGCTGCTGGTTGCCGGATCATCCTGGGTCACACGTCATTTCGGGCTTTGGGGCGGCATGGCCGTTGCGCTGCTCGCCGTTGCTCTCGGCATCGGCATCGCAGGCATCATCATGGAACGCGTCGCATATCGTCCCGTGTACCCGGTGGGACGCCTCTCGCTCGTCGTCTCTGCGCTGGGTATGTCCATCTTCCTGCAGAACGCGATCATGGCGATCTGGGGAGCACGCCCGCAGGCCTATCCCGCCGACGTCGTCCCGTCAACGCGTTTTGCCGTTCTCGGAATACCGGTCACAACTCTCCAGATCTTCATCCTGCTTCTGTCATTCGGGCTGATGCTGGCAATCTGGTTCATCGTCGAAAAGACGACGTTCGGCGCGGCGATCCGCGCAAGCGCTCTGGATCGTCCAACGGCCACGCTCATGGGTATCGACGTCCGCGCCGTGATCTTCTTTGTTTTCGCACTGGGTCCCGCTCTGGGAGGTGTCGCCGGAGTCATGAACGGCATGTACTACAGAGCGATCAGTTTCAACATGGGCTGGGCCTACGGCCTCAAAGCTTTTACTGCGACCATCCTCGGAGGCATCGGGAATATCCCGGGTGCCATGATCGGCGGATTGCTGCTGGGTATCATGGAATCACTGTTCGCCGGGTACGTCAGTGGCGCATGGAAAGACGTCTTTGTGTTTGTCATCCTCATCGTCGTCCTTCTGTGGCGCCCGACGGGATTACTGGGCGAAAAGACGGCGGAGAAAGTCTGAGGCGCCGTCATGGGGATCACCGAACGTCTGTTCAGGCAAATCGGGAAAAGACGGCAGACCACATCGAAGAACCGACCGCCGGGCGCGTTCTGGCCCGGGAACCATCGATGGGCCCTGATTGGCGCCGTGATGCTGCTGTTGGTGACATACCCGTTCCTGCCGTTCATCTCGAACTACTGGATCGACGTCGCTTTCTTCGTCGGCATCTACGCTCTCCTGGGCCTGAGTCTCAACATCGTCCTGGGGGAGGTCGGCCTGTTCGACCTGGGTCATACGGCATTCTATGCCATCGGCGCGTATGTCACGGCCATTCTGAATACGACACTGCACGTGCCGATCGTCGTACTTCTGCCGATCAGCGCCCTCGTAGCGGCAGGATTCGCCTACCTCGTGACCTCGCCGATCATTCACCTCAAGGGGGATTATCTGTGCATCGTGACGATCGGCATCGGCGAAATCGTCCGCCTTGTCATGATCAACAACCCCTTTGGTCTGACAGGCGGCCCCAACGGCATCAACGGTATCGGTTGGCCAAGCTTCCTTGGACTGGACATCACGACACCGACTCAGTTTTACTTCTATACCTGGATCATCATCGGCCTCGTCGTCGTCGGATTGACGCGCCTTCAGCATTCCCGCATCGGCAGGGCCTGGAATTACATACGTGAGGATGAGATCGCAGCGGAGGCAAGCGGCATTGACGTTCGATCCTGCAAGCTGCTGGCATTCGTCCTCGGGGCTGCTCTTGCCGGCGCTGCCGGCAACATCTACGCGTCCAAACAGATGTCCATCTCACCTCAGAGCTTCACGTTCATGGAATCTTCCCTGCTCTTCTGCATCGTCCTGCTGGGTGGCCTGGGATCCATCCCGGGCACGATCTTCGGGGCAGCCGTCGTCGTCATCTTCCCCGAGGTCTTCCGACAATTTGCCAGCTACCGCCTGCTATTTTTCGGCCTTGCCCTCATGCTCATGATGATCTTCCGTCCCGGTGGCATCTGGCCGCGACGCCGTGAGGGCATCGGGCTGGCAGGCCTTGGTATCCGAGGACTCCCCGCACGGGACGAAGATCTTGTCAAAACAGGCAACATCAACCAGGGGATTCTGAGACCGCCGGCTTCCGTGGACTCCGGGAACACGGGAGTCTCCGACGCCGTGCCGATGGAGGAAGGCATGATGTTGCAGACCCACGGCGCCACGCTCAGGTTCGGCGGTCTGACCGCAGTCAACGATTTCGATCTCAACGTGCGCACGGGCAGGATCACGTCTCTCATCGGACCCAACGGGGCAGGAAAGACGACACTGTTCAATATGATCACGGGCATCTACAAACCCACGTCCGGCCGCATCGATTTCCTGGGCCGCGTCATCACCGGCCTCAAACCTCACGCCATCATCGGCAGCGGCATCGCGCGCACCTTTCAGAACATCCGGCTGTTCCCGTCCCTGACCTGCATCGAAAACGTCATGGCGGGGCCTCACTGCCGGGCGCGATCAGGAATCTGGTCGGCTATCGGTTGCACGGCCGGCGAAGGCCGC
>JAKLHS010000073.1 GCA_022710025.1 Caldisericota bacterium
GCGGCTCAATGCTCAACTTGTCGTCGTAGGACGAGGCTTTCGTTTCGGCAGAGAACGCAGCGGTGATACAGAGACGATGGCTGAGATTCTCCATGATGCAGGATGTACATTCATCATTGTGCCACCCGTGCTGGTAGATGGAACAATGTGCTCCAGTTCGACAATACGGGAAGCCATCGCAGCCGGAGACGTCGAGCGCGCTGCCCGGTTCCTGGGGCGCCCATACTTGATTGAAGGGGTCATTGTCACCGGCAATCGAATAGGCAAGCGTCTTGGTTTTCCCACCGCGAACATCGAGATTCCAGACCCCATCAAGCTTCTGCCGGGAAACGGTGTGTATGCTGTACGCGCGGTCATAAACGGCGATCGAGTCGATGGTGTATGCAACATAGGCGTACGGCCTACCATAGCCACAACCTCACGCCGGACCGTGGAGGTACACCTTCTTGGGTTCGACCGACAGGTGTATGGGCACCGGATAGCGGTTGAATTCGTCGCGCGCGTGCGTGATGAAGTTTGTTTCTCATCACCTGCTGTGCTTGCACGGCAGATTCAACGGGATATCACTGCAGCGGTCATTCTTCTGAGGAAGGATGACCGGGGCGCTCAAAGATCGTGAACATCGAAACAACCACATATTAGCTTTACATGTGGGGCGTTTCTGCTACAATCTAGGCACATTTTTCCCGCACTCGGTTCTGCGCTCTGGCTGGACGCAACACTGGGTTCAGGGACAATTCGGAGGTATATCATGCTTACAGCCGACGAAAAAGCCAAGATCATCAACGAGTTCAAGCTGAGTGAGGATGACACAGGATCATTTGAGGTTCAGGTCGCAATGTTGTCCAAGCGCATTCTGGCGCTTACGGATCATCTTCAGAGCCACCCAAAAGACTTCAGCTCCAAGAGAGGCCTTTATAAGCTGGTAGGGGAACGACGCAGACTTCTTGATAGTCTCAGGAGAGTCGACGAGGATCGATATACCTCGCTGATCAAGCGGTTGGGAATCCGCAAGTAAGAAGATGTCACGCGACGACGAGATAAAGACGGTCCACGGAACGATCGCAGGCAAGCCGGTTATCTATGAAACCGGGAGACTCGCCAAACAAGCAGGCGGGGCAGTCCTAGCCACCATGGGAGGGACAGTCGTGCTTGCCGCGGTGACTGTCAGCAATAGCGTCAAAGAAGGCATCGATTTCTTTCCCCTGACTGTTGACTACTTCGAAAAGTTATATGCAGCTGGCAAGATCCCTGGGGGATTCTACAAGAGAGAGGGCAGGCCGAGCGAGCGTGAAATACTCCGTTCCCGACTTATCGACCGATCGATTCGCCCGCTGTTCCCCAAACACTTCCGGCAAGAGGTGCAGGTCATCGTCTATGTTTTGTCCGCCGATGCGGAAAATTCGCCGGATGTGCTTGCCATAAACGCCGTATCTGCTGCTCTCCTGGTGAGTAATGCCCCCTTTACCGACGCGGTCGGTGCGGTACGCGTTGGCAAAATTGGCGACGATCTCGTATTTAACCCGGTGGCCGTTGCGATGGACGACAGCTCCTTGGATCTGGTCGTCTCGGGTACTGCAGATGGCATTTTGATGGTAGAAAGCGGATCCCGCGAGATCAGTGAAGAGGAAATGGTGGATGCCCTGATCCGTGCTCAGGAACCGATCAGGGAATCCTGCAGGCTGCAGGAAGATCTGCGAACTCAGGCAGGGAAAGAGAAAATCATTGTTCCGCCGCTCATATTCGACTCAGCCATTCAGGCCGATGTTCGATCCATGATCGAGGAACGCTTGCCCCTCCTGCTGAAAGATAAGGAGAAGCTGAAGAAAGAGAAGATTCTTGATGAGTTCAAAGGTGAGCTGCAGAACGAGCTTCTCGAGAAGTATCCGGATGCAGCTGCCGCGACGGGTGAAATACTTGATGCCGAGATCAAGCACTTCATCAGGCATCGTGTTGTGACCGAGGGAATTCGGATTGACGGCCGCAGTCCGGAGCAGATCCGGCCAATCTCCGTCGATGTGGGTCTCCTGCCCATGAGCCATGGATCAGGTCTCTTCTCACGGGGGCAGACGCAGGTGCTGTCGATCGCAACCCTGGGTGGCAAGAATGAAGGGCAACTCGTCGAAAGCCTCGAAGAAGAGGTAACAAAGCATTACATGCACTACTATAACTTCCCCCCGTTTTCTGTCGGCGAGACACGTCCGATGCGTGGGCCTGGCCGCAGGGAAGTGGGACATGGAGCGCTCGCAGAGCGAGCGCTGCTGCCTGTTATCCCGGATGAGACGGAGTTCCCGTACGCGATTCGAGTAGTCTCTGAAGTACTGGAGTCCAATGGATCGACGTCACAGGCTTCTGTCTGCGGGAGCACCCTCGCTCTTATGGATGCCGGTGTTCCCATCAAGGCGCCTGTTGCCGGGATTGCTATGGGTCTCATGAAGGAAGGAGACCGTAGCGTTATCCTGACGGATATTCAGGGAGCTGAGGACGCTAACGGCGATATGGATTTCAAAGTTGCCGGAACTGCGCGGGGCATAACGGCGCTCCAGATGGATATCAAGATCCACGGAGTGGACAGTGGTTTGTTGTCTGCCGCGCTGGAAAGGGCTCGCACCGCCCGATTGTTTATTCTGGACAAAATGCTTTCCGTTCTCCCTGCGCCCCGTGAGGAGATCAACCCGTTGGCACCACGGATTTTCACCATGCAGGTCCCGGGAGACAAGATCGGGACACTCATTGGCCCGGGAGGAAAGACGATCAAAAAGATCATTGCCGATACGGGATGTGACATCGATATCGAGGATGATGGCTCCGTTTTTGTTACAGCGCCGGACGGCCTCAAGGGTCAGGCAGCGATGGATGCAATCAACGCTATCACGGAAGATATCGTTGTTGGAAAAGTCTATACAGGCAGGGTCACTGAGCTCAGGGATTTCGGAGCGTTCGTCGAGATTGCGCCCGGAAAGACAGGGTTGCTGCATGTCTCCCAAGTATCGGATTCATATGTGAAGGATATCCGCTCTGTCCTGAAGGTAGGGGACCAGATCCTGGTTAAGACTCTTCCGCTCAAGGATGACGGGAAGATTTCTCTGACGCGCAAGGGACTCATAACGGAATCCTCGGAGAAGCCTTCGTGTGAACCTCGTGGCGGGAAACATCATGGAGACAGGTAACACGGATAGCCGACCGGAGATCATAGTTCTGGGCAACGGTATCCGCGTTGTCTTCGATGTCGATAAAGGGCACCCAACCGTTGCGGTTGGGGCCCTTGTCGCTAGCGGATCACGGTTCGAGGATGAGCATACGCAGGGCCTGAGTCATTTCATCGAGCATATTTTGTTCAAGGGTACGGAGCATCGCACGTCGCTGGAAATCTCGTCTGCTATCGAAAATGTCGGTGGCGAACTGAACGCGTTTACGGACACACAATACACCATGTTCTATATGCGCGTTCCCAGCGCACATACGGCGACCGCCCTCGATGTGTTGACGGATATTCTTCTCCATCCTCGTTTCGACCCCATAGCGATAGATCTTGAGCGGAAGGTCATAGAACAGGAGATCTATGCTTTTCAGGACAGCCCCGACGACGTCGTGACGGATGAACTTCTGAAGGGGGTCTACGGGAACGATCCCGTCGCCTCGAACCCCCTGGGCACGCTCGAATCGGTGCGATCTTTTGTCAGAGACGACTTCGTGAGCTTCTACCGTCGGCATTTTGCCGCCCCTGACATCATTCTCTCTCTGGCAGGTGATATCGACAGGGACGCCTGCGCTCGATTTCTCGAGGAGTCCTTTGGATGCTTGCCAACAGGGGCGGGCAAGGGACAATGGGATGTTCCGGTGCGGCGATCCATTCACAAGGATCTGCAGCGCCCGACGGAGCAAGTGTATATGGCCATGGCCTTGCCGGGTTACCCGCAATACTCCAGACAGGGAATGATTCTCGGCCTCGTATCGAGCATATTTGGTGGGAACATGTCGAGCCGTCTTTTCCAACGGGCCCGTGAGAAAG
>JAKLHS010000074.1 GCA_022710025.1 Caldisericota bacterium
GAGAAACCCGACATGGGAATCGCAAATACGAGGAGAACGATGAAGAGGATCGGCACGGCGTTGCCGATGACGATATGCGCTGCAAGATCCTTGAATCTGGCTCGTGTTGTCATGGTCTCACCTGGATTTCCGTGTCACTCGCGTGAGCGCATAGACGATCATGCCGTTGGAGACGATGATACGCACGACCTCGGACAGATCCGACTGGATCGCGCTGTTGATGACCGACGGTGTCATTGTCAGGATGCCTTGAAACAGAAGCGTTCCGATGATCACATTCGTGATTGTTGCCTTATTGACGCTGGCGCCCCCGATGAGAATCGCAGCTACCGCGGGCAGAGCCATGTAGAAAGGTCCGTTGTATAACTGGATGAATCCAAAACTCTGCTGGTAGACGAGAATGCCAATAGCGCCGTACACAGTCGAGATGATCACGGAGATGATCCTCATTCGATCGATATTGACACCTGCCGCCCGTGCGAAATCTGGGTTTGACCCGACCGCGGTGATCGCTGTCCCGGTCTTGGTGTGGAAAAACGCCCACATAATAAATGCCATCAGTGCGAAGAACAGGACCATCCCCGTTGGGAAGCGAAAATTCTCCCCTATCTTGATTGCCAGGAAGCCGTCGAGGATATGAAGCCAGAAACCGTCAAGGGAAATGGTTGTACGCAGTCCGGATCCTCCGTATCCCCATATCATCTTCGGGCTGTGATACGGCAGCAGCATCCACATCATGCACATGAAGGAAACGGAAGAGAAACCGACATAGGTAGCTATCATCATCTCATCGCCTTTGACACGGTTGAGCAGTATGCCGTAGCCCCAGCCGAGGATTACCGCAAAAACAATGGCGATGCCTATGGCTGCCAGGAAGCCGCCGATGCCGGTCAGTCCCATCTCGATGCTGATCGTCGCGCCTAACAACCCGGCGATGATGCCGAGCGGGAGCCCGAAGTTGAGACCGCATCCGGCCTGCACCATCGGGATCATGCCGAGCACCAGAACACCATTCATGCCAAACCGGACGATGACGTCGGTGACAGACTGATCGACTCGTACCCCTACGGCCGGAGCCGCACAGAATAGCGAAATGAGAAGCAGTCCGATGATGATACGAGGCCACCCCGCTTTGTCGATGAAAGCCCGTATTCTACGCATGATTGTTCACCTTCTTTTCGTCGTTCACCTTGCCGATGAGCAGCATGCCGAATTCCCGAGCAGTCGCAGTCGGCGGCAGGATCCCCGCTACACGACCTTCGTCGACGATCGCTATACGGTCACACATCGCCCTCAGCTCCTCCAGTTCCGACGAGATCATGACGATCGTTGTTCCCTTCTCGCGATTGTACCGACGCAGGGCTTGCAGGACGAGAGCTTTGGCGCCTACGTCTATGCCGCGTGTGGGCTCAGAGACGAACATCAGATCAGGTTGCACAACAAACGCTTTTGCCAGGCACACCTTCTGCTGGTTACCGCCTGAAAGTTCCTGAGCATGCTGGTCGGTACCCGTGCACTTGATATCGAGCGCCTGGATGTACTCGGCGGCGGCATCACGGATGGCCTTATCGTCTCGCCATCGAATGAGTCCGCCAAGGAGTGGGCGGATAAACTTGCCCTGCGATTGCAGAGCGTTGAATGCTATGTTCCAGTCCAAAGGTTCCTCGAGCAGGAGTCCGACACCACGCCGGTCTTCCGAAACGAAGGCCATGCCGGCAGCCAGTGCTGCCGCGGGGTTGTTGAGTTCTATCGGTTTCCCATGCAGAAATACCTTGCCTCCGGCTGCGTAGAGTCCCATGATCCCGTTTGGAACCCCGAGTTTTCCCTGCCCTGCCAAGCCGCCGATGCCGAAGATCTCTCCGCGGCGTATCTCCAGGCTGACGTCCCGCACCGTCTCCCCTGGCATGTCTACCCAGAGGTGTTCTACCGACAGGGCCACTTCCGTGCTCTGGTCATACTCGCGCGCAGCCGCTGTTTTCGTCGATACAGAGCGGCCAACCATGAGTTCCGCGACCTGCGAGACATCGGTGTCGCGCGCAGCCATCTCTTTGACAACCTGTCCGTCGCGAAGCACAACAACACGGTCGCTTGCCTCGAGCACTTCATGGAGGCGATGTGAAATAAAGATGATCGCAATGCCCGTCTCCGCAAGGCGTCTCAAGGAGGATAGCAATACCTGGGCCTCAGACTCCGCAAGGACTGCGGTGGGCTCATCCAGCACGAGCAGTTTCATATCGGGACGGTGGATCTCGCGAGCCAGTTCGGTGAACTGCTTGTGACCGACGGGCATCTCGGATACCAACGTATCAGGGCTGATGTCGACGCCGAGCAATTCGATGGAATGTGCAGCCACGGCGCGCATCTCCGGGAGGTCAAGGGTCTTCAGACGCGGTCCGAAGAGCTTCGTCACAATGTTGTCGTGGAGAATCTCACCATTGAGCAGGATATTCTCAGTGGCCGTGAAACCCGGAATAAGGGAAAATTCCTGGTGGACCATGCCGATACCAGCCGCCAGGGCGTCGAAAGGACTCTGAAAGGAGATCGGCTTTCCCTCCATCGACATCGTGCCAGAATAGCCGCCCGTCTGTGCGATCACGCTCATGCCGAACAGGATGTTCATGAGCGTAGATTTTCCGGCTCCGTTCTCGCCGACAAGCCCTAGGATCTCGCCTTTTTTGACGTCCAGGGATACGTCTGTCAGAACGCGGTTCCCGAAGTATTCCTTGGTAATCCCCTGCATCTGCAGCAGAGGTTGTTCTTCAGCCATCTGTGCCACCTCTCTGATCCTTCCTTGTCATGACGAGTTTTTCTCGTTTCGAGACCACCGAGGAAGCGCTTGATCATCGCTACAGACCGAAAAAGACTCGTAAAAGCCACTGCGATGACAGTGGCCCGATACACGACGCACAAAACCGGGGTGCCGGGACGAAAGTCCCGGCACCCCGCCACAGTCTGGCGATCAGCTCGTAGGAGCTTTGAATGTCAGGTATTTCTCCGGTACTACCTGTTTCGTTGTTCCAAGGTAGCCCTTGCCGAACACATAGGTGTCCTGATACATGAGGACGTGGTTTGGTGATGTTGTTCCAGTGCTGAGATCCTTGTAGTTGGAGCCGTTCCAGTTGGCCCCCGGCGTGTATTTGTTGAATGCTTCGAACAGATCCTCGGTATTGCCCATGGTCGCCGTTCCCTCGATGCAGCGCTTGGCATACTCGCCCAGACCGGCTGTCGTGGTATAGCCATAGGAGTATGCCCATGTGCCGAACCGTCCGGAGCCTCCGGCGTCGATCACCGCCTGCTCGACCTTCCTCAGAATGGCTGGCCAGTCGCCCTGCTCTGCACTCAGGTCAATGCCGAGCGCTCCGGGATATCCCATGAGCGGGGAAGGAAGATCTGCTTCGACAAACAGTCCGCCGTACTTCATCAGCTGCTTGAGCAACGGCTCTGTTTCTGCATCGTTTGTGCAGAAGAATGCAGTATCCTTGCCATATTTCTGAACCCAGGCCGGCGTCTTCTCCAGCATGAATTGCTGTGCGCCAGCTACTCCGACGTCGCTCGTCGGATCGGGAGCGGTTTCGAAGACGAACTTCAGCCCCAGATCTTTGCATGCCTCTTCCATGATGTAGCGGCGACGGCTCAGAAGCTCATAGCTCATATGGCGAGGGAAGGAGATATGAACGAATGTCTTGGCACCCATCTGCTTTGCTGCCCAGATGATGAGGTAGCCACGTGCAACGTTGTCTGCGCTGACGGCCTGGTCGGCAGCAGCCTCGATGACGTTTGGATCCTCGTGTGGCTCGCCCGCCAGGAGAAGGATATCGGGTCTCTTCTCACGAACGCGCTTGAAAGCTTCAGCCGTCCCGGGTACTGCCTGGTTGACGACGATGGCCTTCATGAGCGGGTCGTCGGCGAGACCGACGATCTGTCC
>JAKLHS010000075.1 GCA_022710025.1 Caldisericota bacterium
CGGATTGGTGACATAGAGATCGTCGCCGATGATCTGTATCGCCCTTCCGAGCTCCTTGACCATCATCGACCACCCGGCCCAGTCATCTTCGGCCAGTCCATCTTCTATCGAGATCACGGGGTATGCGGAACATATCTTCTTGTACTCGGCGATGAGTTCTTCCGATGTGAGGCGGTTCCCGTCAAACGTGTAGAGTCCGTTCCCGTAAAACTCGCTGCTGGCGGCATCCATCGCCAGGTAAACATCCGCACCGGGCCGAAGGCCAGCCAGTTCGATTGCCCGAACAAGGTGATCCAGAACATCCCTGGTCGACTTGAGCCGTGGAGCGAACCCTCCCTCATCGCCAACCGAGACAGCTTCTCCCTCCTTCGCCAGAAGCGATTTCAGCGCCTGAAATGTTTCTACGCCATAGCGAAGTGATTCATGAAATGTAGAAGCGCCAGCAGGAATGACAAGAAACTCCTGTATCGACAGCCCTGCGTCCGAATGCCTTCCTCCGTTCACTACATTCATCATAGGCGTAGGAAGGAGGCGCGCTCCAACGCCGCCAAGATACTGGTACAGCGGCAATGCTGCGGATTCCGAAGATGCGACGGCCGCTGCGAGGGAAACCGAGAGTATCGCATTGGCTCCCAGGTGCGACTTGTTCGGCGTACCATCCAGTTCGAGCAGACACTTGTCCAAGGCTGACTGCTGGCTGGCATCCATGCCGACGATGGCAGGAGCAATGATGTTATTGACATTTGCCACTGCCGTGAGCGTTCCCTTACCCCCGTACCGTGCCGTATCCCCGTCACGGAGTTCCAGTGCCTCATGCGTTCCTGTCGAAGCACCGCTGGGAACAGATGCCGTCCCAACGTATCCGTCGTCGATCGTGATCTTTGTCCTCACCGTAGGCAATCCACGCGAGTCCAGAACCTCATATGACTTGACTGCAACGATGACTCCCATTCTTCTCTCCTTTCGACGTATCCGCCTCGTCCGTCAGATGCCGGAGCCGGTCATCCGCATGCCGCCTCCTGCATCAGTTTCGATCAAGAGACGCTTTTGCGCAGCACGAAAACGTACGACGCACGGCAAGCCGGGCGCTATGTCTCAACGTCCGTCCTCTTCTCGAGCGCCTGTGTGAGCGTAAACATGTCCGCGAACTCAAGATCGCTGCCTTTCGGAATCCCCGTGGCTATCCGGGTAACACGAACCCCCATCGGCATCAGCAACTTTGCAATGTACATAGCAGTAATGTCCCCGTTAAAATTCGGGTTGGTCGCAATGATTACCTCACGAATATGCCCCGCTACCACTCGTTCTGTCAGGAGATTCAACTGGAGCTCGGCTGGTCCTACGCGGGCAATGGGATCGATACGGCCATGAAGCACGTAGTAGAGGCCGTGATACGCCCCGGTCCTCTCGATAGCGGCAAGGTCGCGAATCTCCTCGACGACGCACAGGAGTTGCGTTTCTCTGGAAACATCCTGACAGACTTCGCACAAATCATCTTGGGTGAAGTTCCCACACTGCCTGCAAAAGCGTATCTCCTTCCTTGCGGCAACGAGAGCGTCGGCCAACTCCTGCACATCTTCCTCAGATTGATCAAGGAGATAGAACACAAGGCGATCCGCCGCTTTCGGTCCGATACCCGGCAGACCGCCCAGACGTGCCGCCAGGTCTATGAATCGCTTGGGCAGGTACACAACCTATCCCAATCCGGGAATATGAGGCATGCCAGCGGTCACCTTCTTCATGACCTCCTCCGCCTGCCTGTCCGCCTCTGCCTGCGCCTCGTGGATGGCTGCAACGACCAGATCGGCGATCGTTTCCACGTCAGTCGCGTCGATATCCTGCTGGATGCTGAGTCCGATGAGATCTTTTTTACCGTTGACAACGGCGGTGACGACGCCGCCCCCGGACGAAGCGGAAATACGACGATCCAGCAGCTCCTGTTCGGCGCGAGCCGCTTCTTCCTGCATCTTCTGTGCCTGTTTCATGATCGCATTCACGTTATACATGCTCGTACCCCTCTCTGCCCTTATGAGCCGAACAATGACTCTGTCGCGTCAAATGTGCTTTTCAGCAGTTCCAGCTTGTCGTCGGTCGCGTTTTCACCGTCCCCTTGCGATGCGGGGTTTTCCGTTTCCGCATCCACGAACCGCAGTTCGGTCACACCATAGATCGTGCGCGCTGCGGGAACAAGAACTTCCTGCCGCTTTTGCTCAAGCATGGGTTTGAAAAGTCGTGCCTTGGGGCCCAGGGTGATGGTCAGGGTATCCTGCAGCACACCCACCTGCCGGATATCGAGAGCCTGGAGCATCACCCCGATCGGGTTGCTCGACTCCGCCACCACCGCTTTGAACCGATTCCACTGTTCCGACAGCTCAACGTTCGTTTCCGGCGGCACCCCGTCGGCGATCACCGGCTCCGACGATGGCTCTTCATCTTTCTCCGGCATACTTCCGGCGGCCGGCGCCGTGACCGTATCGGTGCTGGCGACCTGATTCGTGAATCGAACCGCACGCCGCGCTTCCTCGATCCGGGAATCCTCCGTCGTGACCAGGAGATCAAGCGCTATTGCCAGCAGAGATGACCGCACCAGGGGGTAGGGATCAGAGAGATAGGCAGATTGTTGCTGAAGGCGGGCGAAGACTGTACTCAGACCGACCAGGGATGTATCCGAAAACTGGGAAAACCGCCGAGCTGACTCCTGCTCCATGCTCCCGTTGCTTACCTTGGCAAGGAGATATTCACTGATGAGACCGATCGACCTTTCCAGCAAGTCGGCCGGCTCTATGCCGCTCCGTTCCAGCTGGTCAAGAACGGCGACGGTGTCTTTTGAGTTGTGCAGCAGCAGGGCCTCGATCAGCAAACCCAGGTTCTCGTCGGTCGGCAAACCTAGCAGGTCCAGGACTGTGGCACCGACGACAGATTCATCCCCGAATACCGAGAATTGATCAACCAGCCCAATGGCTCCCCTCATCGAGCCTCCACTCAGTGTAACCATTTGATGCAACGCATCGTCGGTGACGCGAGGGGCCTCCTTGTCCCGGATACCCTGAAGGTAGCGGAACATTGCCGCATCAGACAATCTCCTGAAATCGAAGCGCTGGCATCGCGAAACGATGGTCTCCGGGAGCTTTTGTGGTTCGGTTGTCGCCAGGATGAAAACGACGTAGGCAGGAGGTTCTTCGAGTGTTTTCAGCAACGCGTTGAACGCCCATGGTGTCAACATATGCGCTTCATCAATGATAAACACCTTTTTGCGACTGCGTGCCGGGACGAACCGCGTTGACTCCAGAAGATCCTTGACTTCGTCGATGCCCCGATTGCTCGCGGCATCCATTTCGACCACATCGACATCGGTGCCCGCCGTTATCGCACGGCAGTGTTCACATTCCATACAGGGGTGACTGTTCGGTCCTTTCTCACAGTTGAGCGCTTTGGCAAGGATGCGGGCTACCGTCGTCTTGCCCGTTCCTTTCGGCCCTGCGAAGAGGTATGCGTGCGATGTTCGCCCCGTGTCCATGGATCCCTTCAAGATACGAATAACGGTTTCCTGACCGACAACACCATCAAAGGTGACAGGCCGGTACTTGCGGTAGAGCGAGACGTAGCGTTCCGAGGTTTCCATAGCAAAATCAGTATACTGTCTGCGTCTGCCCCTGCAAGAAGATCAGCGGCCAAGCCGTTCAAACCTGTCGCCCGCCTGGCGCTATACTGATGAGGTGAAGAGACTCCTGAAAGCCGCCGCCACTATGCTTGCTATTGTCTGCATCGCGTTCGGAGCGTTTTCCATCTATATCTGGGTGTACGGGAACATCCAGCGCATAGAGCCTGCTGATATCATCTGCGTGTTTGGAGCAGCCGTCTGGGGGAAC
>JAKLHS010000076.1 GCA_022710025.1 Caldisericota bacterium
GGCAGATCAGGCACTGTGTTCAGGCAAGACCGGGTCAGTCAGCGGAAAGGTCGTGATCCTCGCGTTGGCCGATGTTCCAATGGTAGAGCCATACGGGCGTTCCGACAGCAACAGAGACTATGTTGCGGATGAGACTCTGGATGGCATAGGTATTTTGAGCCTGTGCTGCAAGCGTGCCATCCGGCTTCACCGGTTCAGTAACGGCTGGTACCTGCATGAAATAAGCGCGATACAGGTTAGGAACGATATTGATGAGGCTGAACATGACGATAAAGAGCCCGATGGCAGAGAGGAGATAGATATAGATCCTTCGTACGAGGTCCCGACGGGACTCCGGGACAATGACCGCTGCTTCTGTTGCGGGAACCGGCTGCGGTGGAGTTGTGGCAGCAGACACCGGATGTCGGCTTCCCTGAATGATACCCCAATGGTAGAGCCATACGGGAATACCCACAACGACGGCAGACACGAACTCCAGGAGAGTTCCCAGCTCATACGGCATGCTGTCGCTGCTGATCAGCCTGAAAACATACATGTTGAGTATATTGGTCAGTGTTCCGATGAGACCGGTGAGAGCCATGACAATGCCCGCCACGGTAACGGCGTACAGATAGATCGAGCGCACCAGATTCCGTTGTTTCATGATCGCCTCCTTATGTCACTCGATGACGCCCCGCTGAGGGGCTGGGTACCAGGAGAAGAGCCAGAAAACTCCAGCCGTTCCTGGTGCCCAGTTGCATGCCTTACGACATCCCTCAGGCACATACTAGGGAAAGTCACGGCGTTATCAAGATTCGTGAGGATCGATCGACCCACAGGGAGCACTGGATAAGTCTACGCGGGTGCTGGTCGCGTCACAGTGTCGTGTTGGCCTGCCCCCGTGTTGTGGTATCATGAAAAGGTTTTCGTTGATTCACGATACTGAGGAGCAAGGTACCCCCCATGATTGAGCTTGGACAGAAAGAATTTGAAGAGCTGGTGTTGGTCGCGCTTGTGACGCTGCCCGACCAGTTCAAGTCGGCACTCAAGAACGTTGACGTGGTGGTCGAAGACTTTCCACCGATCGATGTTCTACGGCGAACGGGGGCGATCAACGGTTTCGGCCTTCTGGGACTCTATCAGGGCGTTCCGCTCAAGGACCGTGGTCCTCATTACAGCGGCACGTTGCCTGACAAGATAAGCGTCTTCAAGATACCTCTGGAATCGTCAGTCGACAGCGTCGACGAACTCATGCCTCTCGTGCAGCACGTGGTACTGCACGAACTGGGCCACTACTTCGGTCTCTCTGATGAAGAGATGCGTGAAAGCAGGGGTGATCTCCACTAGCGTGTATCATCGGGTGGCGCGTTGTGCGCTGCCTTCTTTTTATCCTGGATAAGGAGAGTGCCTATGGAAATTCGGAAGATTGCCATATTTGGTGCAGGTGTCATGGGAGCCGGGATTGCCCAGGACGCTGCCGCGCATGGCCTTGAGGTCGTACTTGTCGATCGTACCGAGGAAGGACTGTCGCATGCTCGCCAAAGCATCGAGGACAGCCTGAATCATGAGCTTCAGCGGTGGGGAATCACCGGATCCGAGAAGAAAGTGCTCCTGTCGCGTATCAAGATGACAGTTGACAGCAAAGAAGCGGGATGTGTCGATGTCGTCATCGAGGCGATCCCGGACGACCTCGGCGCCAAGCAGGATCTGTTTGCACAACTGGAGAGCCAATTCGAGGCGACATGCCCCGGCAGGGTCACGTATGTCAGCAACACGGCCGTTCTGCCGATCACGGACATTGCCTCGAAAATGCAAAACAAGGACAGGCTCGTGGGCATGCACTTTCTTGCTCCCGTGCCGGCCATCAAGCTGGTCGAGATGGTTCGCAGCGTCCATACATCGCAGGCGACGGTCGATTGTGCCAAGGAGCTTGCGCGTCGCATGGGGAAGACCCCGGTCGACGTAATGGAAAATCCCGGCTACATCACAGCGCGTCTCGTGGTGCCGCTCATCAACGAGGCCATCATGGTGTACCAGGAAGGCACCGCCAGCAAGGAAGACATCGATATCGCCATGCGACTCGGATTCGGTTTCAATAAGGGACCCTTTGCGCTTGCAGACCAGATCGGCCTCGACGTCGTGCTGGGGTGGTCCGAAAACCTCTTCCGTGAGTTCGGCGAGTCCCGATATCGTCCCTTGTCGCTCGTGCGGAACCTGGTCCGACAAGGCCATCTGGGAATGAAGACCGGCGAAGGGTTCTATAGATACGAACCCGTCACCGACAACGGAGAGGAGAAGATATGAAGGTCCTGGTCCTGAACTGCGGCAGTTCTTCCATCAAGTACAAGCTGTATGATGACGATCAGCAATTGGCGGAGGGGTTGCTCGAAAAGATCGGCACCTCGCAGGCTCAGCTCAATCATACGGTGACCGGACGCAAGAAGGTCGTGTCAGTTCATGAGGTCCTCGAACACCACTCCGGCATTGAACTTATCCTCAGCACCCTTGTGGACGGTGAAAAAGGCATCCTCGGCGCGATCGACGAGATACAGGCGGTGGGACATCGTGTCGTGCACGGCGGTGAAGCATTCTCCCAATCGACGCTCATCACCCCGGAGGTGCTGGCCAAGATCGAGGAGTGCATCGATATAGCCCCTCTACACAACCCACCCAACCTGTCCGGTATCTATGCAGTCTCGGAACTTCTTCCCAAGGTGCCGCAGGTAGCCGTTTTCGACACGGCATTTCATCAGACCATGCCCGAGAAGGCATACATCTATGCTATTCCATATGTCTTCTACACGCGCAACCATATCCGCAAATACGGCTTTCATGGTGTGAGCCATGGCTACGTATCGGAAGAAGCAGCGACTATGCTTGGCAAACCCTATAACGAAACTCGGATCATTACCTGCCACCTGGGGAACGGATCGTCTATTACCGCGATAGATCACGGTAAGTCTGTCGATACATCCATGGGATTTACGCCGTTGGAGGGAATGCCCATGGGGACTCGATGCGGGGATATCGATCCGGCCGTGCCGCTTTACATTATGGGAAAAGAGGAACTGAATCAGCAGCAGATCAACGCCCTGCTGAACAAGCACTCCGGCGTTCTTGGCATCTCGGGTATCAGTAACGACTTCCGGACGCTCGAGGAGGAATCCGCAAAGGGCGAAAAGCGTGCCACTCTGGCGCTCGAGGTCTTCTGCTACAAGCTGAAAAAGTACATTGGATCCTATATGGCGGCGATGAATGGCGCCGATGCGATCGTCTTCACCGGGGGGATCGGTGAAAACAGCTACACCGTCCGAGAACTTGCCACCAGCGACCTTGATTTTCTGGGTATCGTGCTCGACAAGGAGAAGAATAGGAACAAGAAGCGTGGAGAAGCGGAAGATGTGAGTGCGGACTGCTCCCGTGTCAGGATTCTTGTTATCCCAACGAACGAGGAACTCGTGATAGCTCGAGACACACGAAGGATAGCTGTGTCAAACTAATCAAATTATTGCGCAAGATCGCAAGAAGACCCGCAGTGCAACAGCACTGCGGGTCTTTTCGTTTTTTGCCCTGGGTCTTGACAAAAAACATGCAGAACGTAATGTGGGATTCATGCGTTTCACCATTCAGAAGTTCAAGGAGGTATCTGCTATGAAGTGGGGAAGCAAGGTTACCGCAAGCGCCGTCTCGATCGCCGCCATCGTTCTGTCCATTCTTGCCAACTTCAAGTGGCATTAGGCTTCACATCCAACGGGAGGTATCTGCTATGAAGTGGGGAAGCAAGGTTACCGCAAGCGCCGTCTCGATCGCCGCCATCGTTCTGTCCATTCTTGCCAACTTCAAGTGGCATTAGGCTTCACATCCAACGGGAGGTATCTGC
>JAKLHS010000077.1 GCA_022710025.1 Caldisericota bacterium
GATGGTGTCGGCGCTCACCGGACGCAGGGTTCGTTCGGACACCGCGATGACGGGCGAGATAACACTGCGCGGACAGGTTCTGCCGGTCGGCGGCATCAAGGCCAAGGTCCTTGGCGCATATCGCGCCGGTATCCGCACAATCATCCTGCCCGAGGAAAATCGTCGGGATACGACCAAAATAGCGCCCGATATCAGTAACAAGTTGCGGTTTACCTTCGTTACGGATATTGCGCAGGTACTCGAGGCGGCTCTGTTGCCGCTGGAGCCGGTGGACGATTCCCTGCCGGAAAAGAGGTAAGACAGACGTGGCTATGGATCGGAAAGCAGCGGGTGCGGCTCTTCGTGATCGAAGAATATCGCTCAGCCTTTCTCTCAGTGAGGTCGCTCGTGCCACCATGCTCCGGGCTTCCGTACTGGAATCTCTGGAGTCAGGCGGACCTGCTGAAGTCAACGGGTTCACCCGATCCTATGCTCGCCGTTACGCTGAATTCCTAGGCCTTGACGGTGACGAGATCGTTGCGTCGTTCCGCGATTCTGTTGCAGCGAAGGAACCGGAGCAGGATCGCGATGTAAACCTACAGCAGGCGCGCGGAAGGATGGAAGCGCGCGCTTTTTCCAGGAAACGAAGTGTGGTCCCGGTGGTGGCTCTTGCTGTTGTGACGCTTGTCGGAGCGATTCTCCTTTTATCGCGCCCATGGGCAACTGAGCCATCGACGCCATCCAACGATGCGACCTCTCCGTCATCGACTGCCGGCGATCAATCGGATACTGTTTCCGAGACGCCGCCAGATGTCGTGCCGTCAGACAAACCGGCCGTGACTGATTCTGTTACTCTCAAGTTTGTCGCGACGACGAGACGTGCATGGCTTGAGATTGTTTCGGACGGTCGCGTGGTATTCTCGGGAACTCTGAGCCCGGGCGATGCCGCCACGGCGGCAGGCAAGTACGTTGTCGTCAACTTCGGAAATGCCATGTACACCCACGTTTGGGTCAACGGGGATGATCGGGGCATGGTATCTGTTGACCAGACCGTCGTGTCGGCAGAGTATGGAACGCGCCCTGAAACGCCCTGACTTGCGTGTGTGCATGATCAGCCTGGGGTGTGCAAAGAACCTGGCTGATAGCGAGGCAATGATCGGGCAGGCGCTTGCAGCGGCACCCGGGGCTTCTGTTTGCTCGGAGCCGGCAGAGGCAGATATCGTCATCGTGAATACCTGTGGCTTCCTGCGTGCGGCCAGAGATGAAGCAGACGAGACTATAGCGACCATGGAAGCCCTCCGGGCTCAGGATCCAGCAAAGCGTATCATCGTTGTTGGTTGTTATCCGCAGTTATGGAGAGACCAGGTTCTGCGACGTCATCCGGGAGTCGATACGGTTCTTGGCGTCGACGCTCTCTATCAGACTGAATTCTGGAGCAATCTTCTGACAGATGCCACACCGCGTGATCATCCGGTTCCTGTGACCAACAGAATCATGAGGGATTTCGAGGCGCCGCGTCTTCTCGGCGGGTCAGCGTTCGCATACCTCAAGATCGGTGACGGATGCTCACAACGATGTGCATACTGTACCATTCCTCTTATCAAGGGCCCCCTTGTAAGTAGATCCATGGATGTTGTCCTGCGCGAGGCAGATGATTTGGCATGTGCAGGTGTCAAAGAAATCATTCTGGTAGCACAGAATACGAGCGCTTATGGAATGGATATGGCCCCTCGTGGGAAACCGAAACTCGCGGAGCTTCTCAGGGAACTGGATGACGTCGCCGGCATAGAGATTTTGCGCGTTCTGTATCTGTATCCGACGCTCGTCAGCAACCAGATTCTGGAAACTATAGCTGCGTCGCGTCATGTTGCCCACTATATCGACATGCCGCTCCAGCATACGGAACCAGCGGTCCTGAGGGCGATGGGGCGGCCGTGGGCTGCCGGTCTGGCGAAGCGACTCGTGGCAAGGATACGACGTATCATGCCGGATGCCGGCATCCGAAGTACTTTCATGGTAGGATTTCCAGGGGAAACTGAACAATGCTTCCGAGAGTTGCTGGACGAATTGGAGGAGCTCCAGCTGGATCATGCCGGAGCCTTTGCATACTCTCGAGAACCGATGACGCCATCGTATGACTTCGCCCAGCATGTACCGTGGTCCATGAAACATCGCCGCCTACGCGAGTTCATGGAGCGACAACAGCAGATCTCCTTGTCCGTTAACAGAAATCGATATCTCGGGAAAACGATCAGTATCATTGTTGACGATGTTGACTCATCGCGGCTGGCAGGGAGAACTTTTTTGGATGCGCCCGATGTGGACAACACTGTGTGGGCGCCAGTGGGAAAAACGAAGCGTCCTGCTACAGGCGACATTTGCCGTGTACTTGTCACGGCATGCGGTCCGTATGATCTTGACGGGGTCCTGGTGTGAGAGCCTTCGTAGCCGTTCCTCTGCCGGAGACATTTGTTCATTGGCTGGACAATTTCAAGGCACTGAATCCCCTGTTGAATGGATGCACGCGATTTGTTCCCTCTGCATCATGTCATATGACGATCCGGTTTCTGGGAGACGTGAGCGATCTCAGCATTCAGGAGCTGTCGGACAGGCTCTCCGAGGCTCTGACGGAGGCGACAGCGACTCAGATTGTGCTTGATACGACAGGGATTTTCTACCACAACGGGCAGCCGGCGGTTCTCTGGTTTGGCCCTCGGCAGGTCCCACGTGAGTTGCTGTCGGCCGCAGAGCAAGTTGAAAAAGCGCTTGTCGGCTTCAACTGTTCTGCCCGCTCAGAGCGATTCACGCCTCACGTCACTATCGGACGGTTTACACATCTCTGTTCGCAAGAGGCGATCTCAAGGATCTCAGAGTGCAAGATCGCACCATTTGTCGTCTCTGTTCGGGAATTTGTCGTCTTTGAAAGCATTCTCGGGCAAGGTCAGCCTGTGTATGTGCGACGCTCTCAGGTAAAACTGCGCGGTTTGCCGAACAGAGAGACCGAACTATACTAAAAGGCAAGCCTTACACTACACTCGGAGGCCATATGGAAAACGGGAAGATGACCGACAAGGCACAGAAGACCGAGGTTGTCGATAGAGCTGCGGAGCGAGACAAGGCTCTGGCCGCGACCATGTCCCAGATCGAAAAGCAGTTCGGTAAGGGATCGGTGATGAAGCTTGGCGACCGAACCGGACGCGAACAGGTACCCGCTATATCCACCGGCAGTCTCTCGCTCGATGCTGCTCTGGGTATCGGAGGTCTTCCCCGGGGAAGAATCGTCGAGATTTACGGCCCGGAAGGTGGAGGCAAGACCACCTTGGCTCTACAGGCAATTGCCGAAGCGCAGAAAGCAGGGGGAAGAGCTGCGTTCATTGATGCCGAGCATGCCTTGGATCCCGTCTATGCGCAAAGTATCGGTGTCGATATCAACAACCTCATCATCTCTCAACCCGACTATGCCGAGCAGGCGCTTGAAATTGCCGATATGCTGGTTCAATCGGGCGGCCTCGACATTTTTGCTCTCGACTCGGTAGCTGCTCTCGTGCCGCGCGCAGAGCTTGAGGGAATGATGGGAGATCAATTCGTCGGCCTTCAGGCACGACTGATGTCTCAGGCACTTCGTAAATTGACAGGTATCCTCAACAAATCTCAGACATGTGCCGTTTTCATCAACCAGCTGCGTGAAAAGATCGGTGTTACGTACGGCAATCCCGAGGTCACACCCGGCGGGCGGGCTCTCAAGTTTTACTCTTCGGTACGACTGGAGGTACGCAGGGTGGAGAGCATCACTGATGGCGATGCCGTCATTGGCAACAAAGTCAAAGTGAAGGTCGTGAAGAACAAGATGGCTCCTCCTTACCGGATGGCGCAG
>JAKLHS010000078.1 GCA_022710025.1 Caldisericota bacterium
CTCCTTGGCAAGCAGCTCGGCAATACGGTGCAGTCTCTGTTCGGCGTCTATTGTAGCAAGCAGTTCCTGACGATCGTCGGTTCCAATGAGGAGGTTGCTCGCTATCAAGTCTGCAAACCGATCCGGTTCCGCGACTCCTGAGACATTATTGACAGTCTCGGAAGGGAGTTTCTTGGATAACTCCACATACTGTGAGAATTTATCCAGCACGACGCGCATCAGTGCCTGCCGCTCCGTGGACATCTTCTCGTCGATTGGCAGCGGCTCGATATCGGCGACCAGCATATCTCCCTCAGCGTGCATGCCGGTGATTTTCACCCGGCGGACACCTTCGACGAGCACCCGATCGCTCCCATCCGGCAACTTGAGCAGTTGCAGGATCTCGGCACCTACGCCGATCTCATGCAGGTCGCTCAGCTCTGGATCCTCGTTCGACTCGTCCCTCTGACAGACGAGCACGATTCTCCTGTTGGTCGCTAAAGCAGACTCAATACTCTTCAGTGATTTCGGTCTGCCGACAAACAACGGCAGCACATGGTATGGAAAGACGACCACGTTCCTCAGTGGAATGAGTGGCGCCTGAGTCAAGTCCCAGTCGCGATCGCTCATGATACGTATGCACTCCTATCAAGCAGATTCCGGCAGGGATACACGCTCGGTCGTACCGTCGGCTCTGGTGCCAAGAACCATGCGCCGAGCCGAAAAAAAGTCTTCCCCAACCGTGATACCGGTAATCCCCTCCAGTGATGGAAGCTCAAACATCAAATCCACCATGGGTTGGTCCACGACAGACCGTAAGCCGCGCGCGCCCATACCCATGTCCTTGGCCAGTTCGGAGATCCTGCGAAGTGCATCCTCCGAAAAGTCAAGTCGTACCCCATCCATCGTAAACAGTTCCTGGTATTGCTGTATGATTGAATTGCGTGGTTCCACCAGGATTCTCTTCAGATCCTCGACAGAGAGCTCAGCAAGTTCCAGTCTCAGCGGAAATCGACCGATCAGTTCCGGCAACATCCCAAACTTCACGAAGTCAGAACCTTCCAAACGAACTGACCCATCTCCCGGAAGAGAGTGGACAAACCCGACTTGGCGAGGTGCTGAACGACTTGTACGTATCCCGTCCAGACCGTCGAATGTTCCCCCGGCGATAAAGAGAACGTCATGGGTGTTGAACTTGATATATTCCTGAAGCGGATGCTTGCGACCGCCCTGTGGTGGAACGTTGGCGGTCGTGCCTTCCACGATCTTCAACAGAGCCTGCTGGACTCCCTCACCGCTGACATCCCGAGTGATGGATGGATTTTCCGATTTTCGACCGATCTTGTCGATCTCGTCGATGTAGACGATGCCGCATTCCGCTCTCGGCACATCGAAGTCGGTCGCCTGGAGGAGTCCCAACAAGATATTCTCAACATCTTCGCCAACGTATCCGGCTTCCGTCAGCGTCGTGGCATCCGCGATCGTGAACGGAACATCGAGGATACGAGCCAGTATTCGGGCAAGATAGGTCTTACCGACCCCCGTCGGCCCTGCAAGCAAAATGTTGGATTTCTCTATCTCGATGCTGCTGCCGTTTCTCCGTGCTCTCAACCGCTTGTAGTGATTGTAAGCTCCTACGGAAAGAGCTTTCTTGATCTCTTCCTGCCCGATGACGTACTCATCGAGCCTGGCATAGATCTCCTTTGGACTCATACAACTCAGTTCGACCTCACGGTTTTCATGCGTCGACTGTTGTCGTATGAGCTGATACCCCTTCTCTATACACTCATTGCATATGTAGGAATCGTCAATTCCTTTGAGCAGAAGGCCGGCTTCTCCAGACTCCCTGGCACAGAAGGAGCATCTCGGCTCGCCGTTACTGTGGTTGGTCATTCGCATGCGGCGAGGTCGTTTCGCCTGCACCTATTTTTGAGATGACCTGATCGACGATACCATAGGCAACGGCTTCTTCGGCAGACATGAAAAAGTCGCGTTCAGTGTCTCGGCGAACAATATCAAGCGGCTTGCCGGTGTGTGCCGAGAGAATGTTGCTGACGGAATCCTTGACACGCAGGATCTCCTTGGCCTGTATCTCGATATCGGTAGCCTGCCCCTGAGCTCCTCCCCACGGCTGATGGATCATGATCCGCGAGTGTGGAAGGGCGAATCTTTTTCCTGCCCGGCCGCTTGCAAGGAGGACTGCGGCCAAGCTGGCTGCCTGCCCGAGGCAGATCGTCGACACGGGAGCATTGATATATTGCATCGTGTCGTAGATCGCCATCCCCGGCGTCACTTCTCCACCCACACTGTTGATATACAGGTAAATGTCTTTCGTGGAGTTCTCGGCAGCAAGGTATAACATCTCGGCGACAATCAGGTTGGAAACCTGGGTATCGATCTCGCCGCCAAGAAAGACAATGCGATCTTTCAAAAGGCGTGAGTAGATATCATATCCTCGCTCGCCATGAACTGTCTGCTCAACCACATATGGAACTACGCTCATTCGCTCTCCTTCTGCGGAGCAGTCGATGCCCCGCCAAGCCTTACCGATTTCACGATGAGTTCCCGGGTCATGTCCCAAATAACGATATTGCGCACCGACGCACGTCCTTTCTCCGTCGTTACATCTATCGCCGCCTTGCCAAGTTCTTCGCCGTGCTGAGTAACATATGCCTCAACATCGGCATCGGATGCACTCATGGCACATACCCGCTGCGTAGCCTCCATAAGCAGGTCGCGCTGCAGGGCTGCTACTGCATCAGCTTCGACATCAGTGCGCAGCTGATCGAGGCCGATATTATTGTACTTCAGGTAGTCGCTCAGTGAAAGACCATTTCTCGTCAGGCTGGACTTGATTTCCTCCATCCTTCGGTCCGTTGCGTCGGTACGAACATACATGGGGAATTCGAGGTTGAGCTTCTCCGAGGCTACCTTCATGGCCCGCTCAAATAACGTGTCGTCACGCGCAATACGCGCCTTGCGTTCCTCGTCGTCTGTCAGTGTTTTCTCCAGTTCGGCCAGTGTATCGTATGAACCCACGCTTCGGGCAAACTCATCATCCATCTCCGGCACATGCCGCTCACAGACATTTTCGACAGTAATATCGCCTTCAAGTTGGCTGTCCTGGATTGTAACGGTGAAATGCTTTGACTCGCCAGCCTTCATGCCTGCCAGCACTTCCTGATACGCCTTGCCGACCTCCCCCTCACCGACGGTCAGCTCGGTCTTATACGGTTTCGTTGCTTTGAGAGTAAGAATGCTTACATTGACCGAATCTCCCGGTTGGGCCGGTCCATCCTTGGGGGTGACTTCCGTGACTGCCTCCACGAGCGACAGCAGGCGCCTCCTGACGGCAGGAGCGACATCAATGGGGACGTCCTCTATTTCGACGTCCTTCCAGAACGCAGTATCCGTAGCGGGTAACTCATAGATGCAGACATCGACACCAAGTGCGGTGCTGTCTGTCTCGGCCCAGGATGTCCTGATGACTTCGGGCTCAAAGATAAGCGCCTCCGTCTCCTGGTGTTCCTTGAGAAAAGTGAGGTATGCCTGCGACGCGGCCTTCCGGATAATATCTTCCTTCAGCTCTTCGTCCATCACATACTTCGCAACGATCGACACGGGCGCCTTTCCGGGTCGAAACCCCGGAACTCGCAACCGTCCGGCTTCTTTTGCCAGCGCTTCTCGTCGCATCGTCGAAACTTCTTCGGCAGAGAATGATGCCGAAAGAGTGATCGCATTTCCCGTTTTTTTCGTCGTGGCGTATTCCACTCTATCCTCCATGTTGGTGCGAAGGGCGGGAGTTGAACCCGCATGGAATTACCCACTGGATCCTAAGTCCAGCGCGTCTGCCA
>JAKLHS010000079.1 GCA_022710025.1 Caldisericota bacterium
CGCACACCTGACGTTGCGCGTCCCAGCCGCGAAGGCGACACAGCTTATAGACGAGTTGTCGGCTCTGGGAACAGTGACAGACCGCAACAGCGGATCGGAAGACGTCACATCGGCCTACATAGATGTTCAGGCCAGGCTGAAGGTTCTGCGGGCCGAAGAAGAACAACTGACGGCATTTCTGAAGAAAGCGACGACGATCAAGGACATGCTGGCTGTTGAGGAGCAGCTGAAGACGGTTCGTACGGAGATAGAACAGTACGAGGGGCAGCAGCGGTACATGGACAACGCCACATCCCTTGCGACGGTGGACGTCGATCTTGTCCAGACGACGGGATCATTTGTGGCACCTCGAGGATTCTGGTCTGCATTCGTCCAATCTCTGGCCCGATTCGGTCACGGCTTGGCAGCTTTCTGGACATGGCTCGGCGGATCCCTCGTGTTTATCGTTTTTTATGGTTTGCTGTTCGGTGGAGCGACATGGTTGACTGTGGGAATTCTGCGGCGACGCAGGGCGAAAGGAAACGCGGGACAGCAGTAACGCACGAGCGTCATGGGGAGACGTTGTATGCCGGCGGAGCCTGATGTCAGGCTCCGCCGGCATACTTTCAAAACATGAAGAGGAGTCGGAGCTTTGCTGTCGGCTGAAAGACGCACGACGAGCGTGAATGCAGTGCGAAGGTTGCGCCCTTCCGCAAGCGCTCTATAGTAAACACATGGCCAAAAGAAATCTATTCGGCACGGACGGAGTCCGAGGCGTCGTGAACGCTCAAATCACGTCCAAACTGGCGCTGTCACTGGGAGCGGCAGCCTCCGTGTTTTTCGACAGCAGGTCGATCGTATCGGCTGGTCGTCGAGTGGCAATCGCATGGGATCCCAGGGTTTCGTCAGACATGCTTGCCGCTGCACTTGGCGCCGGGTTCATGGAAACCGGCGTTCCTGTAGATTACTTGGGTGTGCTGCCGACGCCGGGGCTTGCCCTCATCATGGCGCACAGGCCGGAGTATGCAGCAGGAGCGATGATCTCTGCTTCACACAACCCGCCTGAATACAACGGTATCAAGTTTTTCGCCGCAGGCGGCCGCAAGCTTGCCGACACCGAAGAGGAAGCCATAGAGGCCGCCCTCGGTCTCGTGGAGTTGGGAAATCTGACGCGTGTTCACGGAGACGAGGTAGGATCGGCTCGGACGGTACCAGATGCCCGGGATCGGTATCTTGCTTGTCTCAGGGACAGCAATCAAGGGCTTGTTCTTCAGGGATTGAAGATTGTCGTCGATGCAGCGCATGGCGCTACCGGTGGGACAACGCCCCTGCTTCTTCGGGAGTTCGGCGCAGAAATCATTGAAATGAACACCGATGAAAACGGGATGTTGATCAACAGGGAGTGCGGGTCTACTCATCTGTCGGCTCTTGCTGCGAGGGTCGTGCAGGAAGATGCCGATGCCGGCGTTGCTCATGACGGGGATGGTGACCGGGTCATCATGGTAGACCGCAAGGGCCGGCGTGTTTCCGGTGATGTCATGCTCTACATTCTGGCAAACGGCCTTGCATCGGATGGATTACTTGAGGGAAACACCGTGGTAGGGACCGTCCTCACCAATCTGGGCCTGGAAAAGGCGCTTACACAGCATGGTATCCGGCTCGAGCGCACGGATGTCGGGGACCGGTATATCCTGGACCGCCTGCACGAGGGAGGGTTTGTGCTGGGAGGGGAGGAATCGGGCCATATCATCAACCTTCATCAGAACGTGACCGGAGATGGACTGGCGACCACGCTCTGTGTGCTGCGGTATCTGCAGCGGGCACGGTGTGATCTGTCGGAGGTCGTCGATGATGTCGAGCTATTCCCCCAGATAGCAGAGAACGTGCGTGTCAGAGACAAGGCGGTCGTGTCGCATCCGGAGTTTCTTGCCGCTGTCGAGAACGCCAGGGCGAATCTTGGCACAGAGGCACGGCTCGTCGTACGTCCATCCGGAACTGAGCCGGTGATACGGATATTCCTGGAGGGGAAAGACAGCGCCGGCTTGGCCGTAGTCGCAGACGGATTACGTCGTGTGCTACTGTCGGCAAGCCAGGAGAAAGGAGAATAGCATGTGCGGGATCATAGGCTATGTAGGGCCGCGGAAAGCGGTCTCGGTGATTATCGAAGGACTTCGGAAGCTTGAATACAGAGGGTATGATTCCGCCGGCATGGCGATCATAGAGCAGGGAGAGCTCGTTGTTGCCAAGAGAAAAGGTAAGCTGAAAGCACTCGAAGAGGCATTGATAGGGACAGACTATACGGCGGTGACGGGGATCGGTCATACGCGGTGGGCAACGCACGGCAAGGTCGAAGATCGTAACGCACATCCGCAGGTAGATTGCCATGGAGAATTGGCTGTCATCCATAACGGTATCATTGAGAATTATCAGATCCTGCGGGAAGAGCTCGCGAGCAAGGGGCATGCGTTTGTTTCTGAGACAGATACGGAAGTCATCCCTCACATGATCGAGGATCTGCTGTCAACCGGCGAGGATCTCGTTGAGGCTGCCAGAAAGACGGCGTTGCGACTTGAGGGCGCCTACGCATTCCTGGTGCTTTCGAAGCGGTTCCCTGATCGCGTGGTGGCAGTCAGAAAGCTCTCTCCGCTGGTGCTGGGCGTTGGAGACGGCGAGATGATCCTGGGTTCCGACACGCCGGCTCTTCTCCAATATACAAAGCGTATTATCCCCCTCCATGACGGGGATGTTGTGGAGATCACGGAGAAAGGCTATTCATTCGTTTCCTTGGACGACGGTCATGCGCTGGACCGATCTCCGATGACGGTAGAATGGAACGCATCTGCGGCCGAGAAACAGGGATACAAGCACTTCATGCTGAAGGAAATCCACGAGCAGCCTGTTGTTATCAGGGATACCCTGTACGGGCGTCTGGATATCGACAGTGGACGCGTGGAGCTCGAGGAATTCCGAAACTGCCCCGTTCCTGCACAGATTTCCATCGTCGCTGCGGGGACGTCCTATCATGCATCAAGAGTGGGCAAATACCTTCTGGAGCAAGTCGCGGGCATCCCGACAGAAGTCAGCTTCAGCAGTGAATACAGATACCAGCGCCCTATTGTGCGACCAGGCACGATGGGCATTGCCGTGACGCAATCGGGCGAAACGATCGATACTCTGGCAGCACTTCGCCTGCAGCGTGACCTGGGTGCCAGGGTTGTGGCCATTACGAACCGGCCGGAAAGCACGGTGTCGCGCGAATCCGATGTAACATTTGTGACGCAGGCAGGCATCGAGATAGGCGTTGCGGCAACGAAGTCGTTCATGGCTCAGCTTATAGCTTTTTACCTGCTGGCCGTGTATTTTGCTCAGCAGAAGGGCAGCTTGCCTGAGGATGTTTCGATACACTATGCTTCCCAGCTGTCCGGACTCAGCGACAGATGTGAACAGGTCTTGGAATACGCGGGCGTCATGGAGAAAATCGCTCGCAAGTTCTATGAGGTCCACGACATGATCTATGTCGGACGTGGAGTCAATTATCCCATTGCCCTCGAGGGCGCGCTGAAGATGAAAGAAATCAGCTACATCCACGCGGAGGGATACGCTGCCGGAGAGCTCAAACACGGTCCAATAGCACTGCTTGATCAGGACGTGCCAGTCGTTGGCCTCCTTCCTCAAGGGGATCTCTACGAGAAAATCTTCTCGAATCTTCAGGAATCGATCGCTCGTGAATCGCCGCTGGTAGTTCTCGCCGACAGAAAGGATGGTCGGGCGCAGAG
>JAKLHS010000008.1 GCA_022710025.1 Caldisericota bacterium
TCAGGAGCCATCGATCCAGTTCCGGTCTCTCGTGCAGGGGGAGTTCCTCGACAGAGGTGTCAAACCTGTCGATATTGGCATACAGGACAAAAAAGCTGTAGACGTTACGAAGCGGTATGATGAAGTTCTTCAGGGCGTCGGAAACGACATTGGGCCCAAACCGACGCGGATACCAGGGTGGGCTGCTTGTGTACAGGGACCAACGGAACGCGTCTGCGCCCTGTGTGTCAAGAATGCTCCATGGATCGATCACGTTTCCGAGGTGTTTGCTCATCTTCCTGCCTTTCTCGTCGAGAATGAGCTCCAGCACCATACAGCGCGTGAAGGCAGGTTTGTTGTTCAGAGCGGTTGAAATGGCATGCAGTGTGTAGAACCACCCCCGGGTCTGATCAATTCCTTCCGAGATGAAATCTGCCGGGTACATGTTGCCAAACTCTTCCTGATTCTCAAACGGGTAATGCCACTGCGCATACGGCATCGACCCAGAATCGAACCAGACGTCGATGACCTCGGGAACGCGGTGCATCACCCCTCCGCACTCGTGGCATCTCAGCTCGACCTTGTCGACATAGGGGCGATGCAACTCAACATCCCCGCATGGGTTGACGGCCATGGACTGAAGCTCGGCTACAGACCCCACGGCATGTCGGTGGCCACAACTGTCGCAAATCCAGATTGGCAACGGTGTTCCCCAGTACCGTTCCCTGGAAAGAGCCCAATCTTTGATGTTCGCCAACCAGTTGCCGAATCGCCCGTCCTTGATATGCTGCGGGTACCATTCGATGAGCTCATTGCATGCCATCATCTGGTCTTTGAACGCAGTCGTTCTCACGAACCATGAATCCTTGGCATAGTACAGCAATGGCGTATCACACCGCCAGCAAAATGGATAATCGTGATCGACTCTCTCAGTTTTGAACAACTTGCCATCGTTTTTCAGCTGTCGACGTATGTCGGGATCGCTCGATTTGGCATCCCTGCCCGCCCACGGTGTTACATCGGGTGTGAATCGCCCTGCCGCGTCCACCAGTTGGACAAACGGCAACCCCTCCCGGGTGCCGACTTCCAGATCATCTTCACCGAACGCGGGAGCCAAGTGGACGATGCCTGTTCCGTCACCGGTAGTGACGTAGTCGGCGGACACCACGCGCCACCCTTGTGACGCCTCTTCTCTGGAGACTTTTGCGAATGGATACAACCGTTCATACAGGGAGCCTGCCAGCTGGCTGCCTGTATAGGTTGCGACAAAAGCCACTCGCTCCATGTCGTGTCCGAAAACAGCGTCGAGTCTGGCAGCCGCTACGACATAGCGCTCTCCGTCAAACTCCACGACCGAGTAGTCAACGCCAGGGTTTACCGCCAGACCGACATTGCTCGGCAGGGTCCAAGGAGTTGTCGTCCATACGAGAGCATACGCTCCCGCAGCAGGCCCTGATGTGAGCCTGAACTTGACATACACCGTTTCCTCGGTAACAGTCTTGTACCCTTGCGCCACTTCGTGCATCGACAATGCTGTTCCGCATCGAGGGCAGTATGGGACAACTTTGTGTCCTTGATATAAGAGTCCCTGCTCGTAGAACGTTTTCAGTATGGACCAGACAGATTCGATGTAACTGTTGGTGTAGGTCGCATAGGCATGTTCCGTATCAAGCCAGAACCCTATGCGGCTCGTCATTTTTTCCCATTCTGTCTTGTAGGTGAAGACACTCTTCTTGCACTCCTTCACAAACGCCTCGACGCCGTATTCCTCGATTTGCTGTTTACCGCTTATGTGAAGGCGCTTCTCAACCTCGATCTCTACCGGCAATCCCTGGCAGTCCCACCCACCCTTCCTCGGCACGTAGTACCCTGTCCCAGCCTTATAGCGCAGAATCGTGTCCTTGAAGACACGAGCCAGTCCATGATGTACTCCCGGTCGCCCATTTGCTGTAGGAGGGCCTTCAAAAAAAACGAAGCGTTTCTTGCCCTCGCTTTGCTCCAGTGACTTCTCGAAAACGTGGTTCTTCTCCCAGAACTCTATCGTGGCAAGCTCCTGCTGGACGATTTCGCCAGCAGGCAGGATGGGTTTAAACATGGAACGTCTCCTCGTCGGGTGGTTTTGTGCCAAGAAGTAGCTCATATACTACGTCGCCGGGCAGCATTGTCAACCGAATCAAATCCGTCAGTGATGCTCGAAGAGATCGTTCAGGCAGGCTTGTACCGGAGCAAAGTGTGTTTTCGCCACATAGTTCAGAATGCTTTCCCCCCGCTGACGTACCAACCTTTTCAGGACAGCCTGCGTTTCTGCCGACGAGCCCTTGGGAAGTGTTTCGAGACCGTTTTCGTGCGCTAGACGGTCGAGGCCGTCCAAGAATGCGTTTCGCGCCAGCACCGACGCAGCCGCCACCTCGAGATACCGCTCTGCCCGTTCCTCGACAATGAATCGAAAGCTCTGTTCTTCTTTCCAGAGAGAAACAGCCCGGTTGCCGTATTTGTCGAGGATGACTGTTCTGGCATCGCACTTCCGGGCAAGCCCCAGAAGCAGGTCCGCATACAGTTCATTCAGCAGAACGTTTACATTCTTCGCCCGGCGATATCGCATATTATATTGAGCAGGCATCAACACTACTATCTCACACATCCCTATGGTCTTCAGCCTGGCTGCCACAGTACGTACCTCGCCGTCGCTCATGAGCTTGCAATCACGCGCACCTGCAGCAACAGCAGCAGACCGCTCTTCCGGCGTACGGATAGCAAACGCGCTGACAACCAGTGGCCCAAACAGATCGCCTTTTCCTGATTCATCCCCGCCTACCACAGGCAGTGGCATCTTCTCATCCGCGGAAACTCCCGATGTCTGCATTTGGTCGGCAATGGCAAGAGGGATGTCCGATCTGCGCCCCTGAAACAACACCTTGCCGCTGTTGTAGCCGGTGACGACCCACTCCTCTCCTTTTACCCGAAATGATGCGCCCGACGGCCGTTGCCCATACATCCCTCCGACATGCACGAGCAGCAACTTCAAGTCCTGTCGTTGCTCCGGTGTCATAATCCTGACAATATTCACGATACCCATCTCCCCATGCCCATACCGGTCGTACCTCTACGCAAAAGGGGCCGGCTTTTGCCGGCCCCCTGTATTGTTGTTTCTCCGATGCTACGGTTGAACGACCGTGATGCGCCCCTCAACAGTCGGGTTGATTTCAGGGTGTGCCTTGATGTATGCAACGAGTCCATCTCGCATCCATTCGCCTGTCTGATAGACCACTTTCGACCCCTTCAGCATGCTGTAACCATCGCCGCCTGCCGCAGTGAAGTCTGCGGTGCACAGTTTGTATGTTGCATCCATGTCAAGAGGTTTTCCATCCTTTGTGACACTGACGACGCGCGATCCCTTCGGCTTGGATGGGTCAAATTAGAAGCTGAAGCCCGAGATCTGCAGGAAACCTCCCAGCTGAGCTGGATAAGCGCTTACGGAGTTCTCGAGAGCAGCTTTCAGCGTTGAGCCTTTGATCTCGAGGACCACAAGGAGATTGTCAAATGGCAAGACAGCAACGACGTTACCCACCGTAACATCCCCCGCGGGCACGCTGGTGCGGATGCTGCCGCCATTCTCAATGGCTATGTCTGCACCAGTCGAAATGCGCATCCAGTCGGCAATGTAGTTGCCCAGGTTTGTCTCCTTCGTTCGGACATTCGCACGTTCACCGTCGAGGGCGACAAGCGCCTTGCCAATGACAACGCTCATCTTGTCCTTGAGTTGATTGTTGTAACCGTCCACGATTGCCTTGATGGCGGGGTCTTCGGGCACGGATGTTGCGGTGGGAACCAACTCATACGAAAGCGCTTGCCCGACCACCTTGCCTTTGTACGTGGTGAAATCGATAACTTCCTTGCCAACGTATGCACCTGCGGTGCCGGTCTGTACGATGGTGGTTTTTCCTACCGTTGCAGCAGTCTTCAACACCGTGTGCGAGTGTCCGCCGATGATGAGGTTGATTCCCGTCGTCGCTGACGCGATGGCCGGATCAAGCGGTGCACCGCCGTTCTCATACCCGCAATGGCTCAGCGCAATGATGTATTGCGCCCCCTGTTCCTTGAGATTCTGGACTTCCGTCTTGGCCGTAGCTATGGGGTCCTCAACAGACACATTCGTGAGACTGGACGGTGCAACGATGATGGGAAGGTCCGTCGTCACAACGCCGAACAACCCGATGTTGATGCCGGCGATATTCTTCACGACCTCCGGCTTCCAACCAAGGTTGACACCGGTGACGTTGGCGTTGACGTAGTCATAGTTGGCATCGGCGATGCGATCCTTGAGAACCTGCTGACCATAATCCCATTCGTGGTTGCCCAGAGTAGCTACATCATACCCCATAGCATTGTAAACGTCGGTGACGCTCTTGCCTTGGAACATGTTCGCTATGGTTGCACCCTGGATGGCATCTCCCGCGTCGACAAGAAGCACATGATCCTTTCCAAATGCAGCTCGTATGTTGTTGACGATCGTCGCCATCCGCGCCGCACCTGCGACACTGTTTTTGTTGGCATCCGTCGTAGCAAGCAGGTTTCCGTGGAAATCATTGGTGTGCAGGATGACAACAGTCGGGAAACGCATCCGGACAACCATGTCGGCCAATTCGCCGCGCGTGAGCTGGTATTTCGGTGCCATGGCCTGTTCCGGAGTGATGAAACCCTTCGATTCGGCAAAAGCCACATACGGCAGAGCCCAATCTGAAATGATGAGGTCCATATTGGGCTTCCGACCAGATTTTCCGCTGGTACCGCCGGTTGGAATCTCCTCGAAGTTGGCCAGATCGAAGATCGAGATCTGATCATATTCCTTACCCAGGGTGACCGCGTACTCCCTCCATGGAATAGTTGTGCTGACATCGATATAGGTTTTCCCTTCGTGATACCACGTGCCGAGTGCATATCCTGTCCGATCGAGCAGCCATTTGGCGTTCTCCATGGTAAAAGCTTTCAGATCGGCACCTGTTGGATAGCCATTCACCACCATACCCGGAGCAACAGGGAGAGCGATCGCGTACATTTCAACTCCGCCCAGCGATTGCCCCGACCTCATGTTGATAGTGGCGCCGCCGTTTTTCTTCGTGTCTGCCGCAAGGGCCTCCCAGTTCCAAGTCCCATCCGCGTTTCGGAAAAGGTTCGGTACTTTGTCGAGAGGTTGTGCACACAAGTCGTATCCGGCAGCCTCTGTTCCGTAACCGCTGGCTCTCATGAGAGCGGTAACCGCCTGTTCGGTCGTGACCGGATTCAACGGCGCGAATGTTTTCGCAGATGTACCTTTCAGGAGACCAAGCGCGGCTGTCGTCGCCACTGACCGAGCATACCAGCTACCCGGCTCAACATCCGCAAAGGGAGAACCAAACCCGCGGCTGTCGCTGCTGACATACGACCCCGTAATGATGGCTGCCAGATCTGCCCGACTTGCGATCGAGCCAGGTGCAAACGCTCCGCCGCCAAATTCGCTGAGCGCACCTTGCCGGTTCAGGGTATCAATGGCCGGTCGGTATGAAGATCCCAGATAGTCAGGAATCAGGTACCAATTGTTGTCGACCACTGGATCGACAGCTCCCGTCTCCTTGACATACTGGATGAGCAGGTTGCGGATCTCATCGCTTGACTGATAAACAACCGGCGATCCCTTGAATCCGAGGAATCCCCCACCGCCCGCCCTATAGTTATTGAGCGCCAGTGTGTACGTGGCTTTCATGTCCATCGGCTTATCGTGGTATGTGAGTCCGCTAATACGCTGACCAACAGGCTTTGTGATGTCAATCACGTACTCTGCGCCCTGCAGCATATCGTAGTTGTATCCGCGAACGGCCGAGTTCACCAGACTTGTCGCAGTCTTGCTGTAGTCATATCTGTTAAAGTAGTTGGCTGACCACTCAAGGGCATCTTTGATCTGCTGCCCGGTAACCTTGATGGCAAACAGCGTGTTCTCGTAAATGTAGAGCGAGTACATGTCACGAACCGTGAGCGGCCCCTTCTTGAAACTCGGAGCGGGATCGGGCAGCATCGCGGCGAGAGAGAGATCCGTACCCGCATATTTCATCTGAACCTTCTGGATCAAGTCCATAATTGCACTGTCGGCAGTCCTAGCCGTTGCGCCCGAGAAATCGCCCGTAGCTTCGCCGATCGGCTGCTTCATATAGTCGACCGCCGCTTCGTGCTGTTTCTTTACCGCCTCCAGAATAGTCTGGTCGGCTACCGTGTCCGCCGTGACTGGGAGATTTGTTCCAGTCTTGTTGACAACTTTCCAGCCAGTAGAAGTCTGCTCCAGCGTGATGTCGGCGCGACAAAGCTCGACTCCGGCATTCTTCGGCTGCATGATCAGAACGCCGTTCAGTGTTTTCCCCGGAATCGACAGGTGGGTATGGCCCGTAAGCATGACGTCAATCCCCGGAACAGTAGTTGCGATAGCATATGCCTGATTTTCGATGGACGTGCCGAGGTCCTTTCCGGTATCGATGTCTTTCTCAAAGCCCTGGTGCGTCAGGAGGACGACAAGGTCCACCTTTTCAGTATCCTTCAGCACCGTGACCCATTTCTTCGCTTCTTCGACCGCGTCCTTGAATACCAGTCCGTCGATATTTGCAGGGACTTCCCAGTTGGGTATGTTTTTGGTTGTCAAACCCAGAATGCCGACCTTGACACCCGCAACCGTTTTGACTATGTAGGGCGTAAAGTAGTTTGTGCCGTCTTCCCTGTAAATATTGGCAGAGAGCCATGGGAAGCTGGATTCGGAGCGTGCCTTGTCAAGAACCGTCAATCCGTAATTGAACTCATGGTTGCCAAGCTCCATCGCGTCATACCCCATGAGATTCATGGCAACGACCATCGGGTTAGGAGATGCCGTGTCTACCTTGTTGAAATAATACGTGAGCGGAGTCCCCTGCTGGTTGTCTCCGTCATCCAGAAGCAACGTATTGGGATTATCTGCCCGGACACCCTTGACCAGCGTCGAAAGCTTGGCCAGACCACCATTTGCGGGAGCGTCTTTGAAATAGTCATAGGGATAGACTACTCCGTGCACATCGCTAGTCTCCAGCAAGGTGATCTTCACCGTGGCTGCAGCATGGACCGAACCAAGCGGGAATGAACCAAGTAGCAGACCGAGTGTAAGCATAAGGCTGAGCAGCACAGATACGCGCTTCTTCATCCCATTCCTCCTGGCTTGCAAAATGAATCTTTTTGCTGTTTGTATTGTAGTCTGCCACTGCCAGAATACAATTGATCCGTCGCCGGCAGAGCATGCCGGCTGTGACTGAAAGGAGTCGATGTGCAACTCTCCTTTGTGCAGCGGATGACCGTTCGTCAGGCACACGACTTGCTTCTCAGCGTGGGGTGCCATCCATCGGGAGCCACCTTGATGGCACCGAAAGCCATTCACCTCTGCATTCGGATCGATGAGCTTCTGCCGCAGGCCGCAAACATTCTCAAACAAGAGATGCTGGCCAGGGGAGGCGAGGTCGCCGTTCCATCTTCTGCATTGCGCCTGAACAGCGGCCGAGTCAGCTGTATCGTATTCGGGACCCTGTCTCAGCTCGCGCGTCTTGCATCGGCGCTCGAGGGACAGCCCTTTGAACTTCCCGACCTTGCATCCCGATTTCGCCTGATCTGTGCCCTCACTGGATCCAAGCCCTCCTGGTTACCATGCGAAACCGGAGATGCCAATATCGGAGGCCTCATCGATTGTGATATCCAGACGACCGGCGTACATGATGTCGTTGCAAACAGCATCGCCCACGCCTGGAGTCTTATGGAACAGCGTTGTTCTTTTCTGGTGGTGGAGGGTTCCGTCGAATCCATCGTATCTCGCGTCGTCACTCTTCTCGACCGCAAGGCATCATGCCCTGTGGCAATCTGGATTCACGGAACAGCTCTGCTAAACGTGGGAGCAATGACACCGCTGTTGCTGGAACCTGACAGTCGGCACCCCTCGACTTTCCCCCTTGACGCCCCCGTCTTTGCTGTCTGCAGAAACTCCGACCCGATCGGTTTCCTGCTGGCTCTTTCTTCCGACGGGGTCTGCATGGAACGTCTGTTTGTGACGTCTCCTGTTTCCGTGGTCACGAAACCGGAGGCGCTCCCGCGTCTTGACTGTGTTATCATGCGAGAGACCGATATCGATCTGATTTCTGTCGCGACCCAGGCAAGCGCTCTCACCTGTTTTATGGAGCTCGGCGCACAGGCGATCATCACCGACTGCCCATCCCGCATCCATCAATTGCTTACAGCAATCCGAGAGAACCCGTGGAAACTCTGAAGTTCCAATCTGCACCCTCGACCCAGCGTGTGGCCCGTGAGCTGGTGCTCACGGGCCACACGCTGCCGTTCGCCGTTCTGGCTGACACACAATCCGAAGGGAGAGGGCGTCTAGGCAGATCGTGGAAATCGGAGACCGGCGGATTATGGCTGACCATTGCAGCGCTCGTCCCCTCTGCCAGTGCAATCTCCCCGGTTGCTCTTGTCGCAGCATCAACGGTTGCACAGATCATCACGACAGACACCGCTCTGAATATCGGCGTGAAATGGCCAAATGACCTGCTGATAGGCCGCCGCAAAGTATGCGGCGTCCTCGCCGAGTCTCTGATTCAGTTCAACAAGACTGTCGTGCTGCTTGGTGTCGGGCTCAACGTCAACAACCGTGTGCATGGCAGCGATTTGACCCGGGCTACATCCCTCTGCGAGGAACTGGGGCACCGTCTCAACCTGTCCTTGCTTGCGTCAACTCTCATCGAGAAGATCCATCAGGACATCGAACTTCTTGCAACGGATGGTTTCGAATCTTTCCTTCCCTGGCTGCGGTCTCACCTCGTTCTTGCCGGCGAAGTCATAACCGTCGAATTCAATGGGGAGCGACAGACTGGCCGCATAGTGGGTCTGAGCGATACCGGCAGTCTTCTCCTGGCAGGTTCTGACGACACTGTCAGCGAAGTAAGCGCCGGCACTGTTGAAAGCTGGTAACCCCGCACGCTCCCGTCAACGTTTTCCTACATTTAGCCGCGCTGCTCTGAGAACATTATCAAACAGCATCAAGGTCGTAAGGACCCCGACACCACCCGGAACAGGGGTGATCAGCGAAGCTTTCGGGCGTACACCGTCGAAATCGACATCTCCTACGATCTTACCATTCACATCGTTGATACCCACATCGATCACAACTGCGTCCTCTTTCACATAATCGGCCGTGATGGCTTTGGGCCTCCCCATCGATACGATCAAGATATCTGCTTCGCGCGTGTACTTTGCCAAGTCGACTGTCTTCGAGTGACACATGGTGACAGTCGCATCACGCTGCAACAGCAGCGAGGCAACAGGTTTGCCGACAATGTTACTGCGCCCGACAACAACGGCGTTTTTGCCCTGAATCCGTACACCGTAGTTCTCCAACAACGCGACAATGGACCTTGCCGTCGCTGGAACAAAGCGCGGCTTCCCTATCATCAATTGACCCATGTTGAACGGGTGAAACGCATCGACATCTTTGTCTGGATCAATGGAATGCAGGATGCTCTCAACGTCGTATTCCTTGGGAAGGGGTAAGCCGACGAGAATCCCGTCGACATCCGGCGACTCGTTGAGCTTGTGAATGAGGTCCAAAACGTCCGCTTCGCCGACAGAGTCATCGATCTTCCGCAACTCCACGTAAAAACCAAGCTCTACGCCCTTATGCGACATGTTTTTGAAGTACACCATCGTCGAGGGGTTGTTCCCGACAACAACGACGCTCAGTGAAGGATTATGCCCCTCCGATTTCAAACGTTCGACTTCCTTGACAAGTTCTGCTTCGATCTTCTTGGTGAACAGCGATGCCTCTATGATAGATCCCATGCGTCTCTCCTTTTCGGCTTCAGAGGTCGCCTGCCCTCATGACCGGCGATTGTGCCGTTCCCATCCGACGGCCTGCCGGGTCATGCCCACCCCGGCGCCCGTCCTCATCCCCACTTGCCCTTGTTCACGTGGATCTGGATTTCTGCCACGCTGAACTGCCGCACGAGGCGTGCTACCTCCTTTGCCTTGGTAAAGGTTCTCAGGCAGCCAGGATCAAGATTGTCCTCGATACCTGCGTCAGCAACCGCCTCTACCTTCGCCAGAGCAGCCAGCAGGTCGCTGTGCAGCTGGTTCGTTCGTCGTGCTCGTTCAATGATCTTGCTCTGTTCCTCGGAAATCAACTCAAACTTCTCCGCGGGAGCGCCGCATTTTGGACACGCCTGCGGTGGTTGATCGCCCTCATACACAAATCCACATACCGTGCATCGCCACATCTTCATGCGTCACCTCCGCTTTCAGTGTAGTGAAAACGTAAACTCAGACAACGTGACAGCTGTCGCTCATCAGCGGCGCAGTTCCCCAGCAAGGAGCGGCTCCAGCTGGGACGCCGTCACGCGAACGCTCAATTTCCCTTGCGCAAATCTGTCCGATCCACCTGAACGTGCTCCGTACAACGTCTCCATGAACGACATGAAGGAATGGAGCACGCCTTCCTGCCCTTCGGGTACCGCACAGAAAAACTGCCCGTTGTCGCCTCCTGATGGATATATGACGACGCAGAATGGACCGGGTGGTTCCCGCAGGATGTCTGTGACCGCGTGCGCACATTGTCCGGGAATCCAGTCCATGACAACGACGGCACTTCCCCCGTCGGCAATCCGGGCGGCGATGCTTCGCGCTACGGCTGCCGCAGCAAGGTTCGTCATCTCCTTCATCTGCCGTGCTGAATCGTGGTCGCGCTGCTGCAAGCGCGCAACAGCTGCAACAACATCGGCAGCACCACATGTTAGAAGACGTCCGGTATCCTCCAAGATTCTTCGCTGAGTCCGGACAAACCGAATTGCTGCAGAACCTGCAGTAAAGTATAGGCGAACGTTTCCGCGGACCTTGTCAGTGCTGGTGATCAGAAAACAGCCGATCTCCCCCGTCGAGACGACATGGGTTCCACCGCAAGGGTTCGTGTCCAGATTGCCAATCTGCACAAGGCGAATCGGTTCACCGGTCAATTCCGGGATCCTGCGTACGTCGTACGACGGGAGCTCGTCGGCACCCACCAGTTGCGTGCGCACCGGCAAACAGCTCCAGATAATTCTCTCAACAGCATCCTCAAGATCTGTGATCTGAGACTGCGTCAGTGACGGGATGCCGATTTCGATGCTGGCCTGATCCTCTGTCATGTGAAAAGACAACGTGTGAATTCCGCGATCTTCAAGCAACCTACTCAAGATATGTTGTGCAGAGTGCAGCTGTGTATGCTGGAGACGTCGCTCTCGATCGATCCTGCACGACAGAATATCGCCAACGCCGATATGTGCATCTCTGCGCACGACAAGGTAAGGGCCCCGCTCATCCTGTTTCGAGGCAATCACGGGCTCTATGCCAATCATCCCACTGTCGCCGAGCTGTCCTCCAGACTCCGGGTAGAAGTATGTCTTCTCCAGT
This sequence comes from Caldisericota bacterium, assembly GCA_022710025.1. GTDB lineage: Bacteria > Caldisericota > Caldisericia > Cryosericales > Cryosericaceae > Cryosericum. Next base: position 11,449 of record JAKLHS010000008.1, read on the forward strand.
CTGATCAACAGACCCTCGTCCATCCCCATGACAGCGGTGACGATTCCATCAAAATCCAGTACCGTCCCGTCTTCCCAGTATCCCCTTTCCACATGGACCCCCGTCGTCACTCTGGTTTCTTCGCACGCAACGATTTGAGGTAGCCTGCGATCACCCGTTCATACCCGGCTCCTGTCGGCATGTAGATGGCACGATCATGGATCTCGTCCGGAAAGTATTCCTGAACAACCCAGCCCCCAGGGAAGTTATGCGGATACTTGTAGAGAGCTTGACCTGTCCGCGTATTTTTTAATTGTACGGGCGTGTCGACATTCTTTGTCTGCCCGGCAAGATCGCGCGCACGCCGCACCGCCCCCAGCACGGAATTACTTTTCCGGCTCCCGGACAGATAGATGACGGTTTCCGCAAGGTTGAGCGCAGCCTCCGGCATACCGACGGCACGCACGGCATCGTACGCCGATGTCGCCATGACCAACGCAAAGGGGTTGGCAAGCCCGATATCCTCCGATGCCAGGATAATCATCCTCCGAGCGATAAAAAGCGGGTCATCGCCAGCTTCCAGCATACGCGCCATGTAGTAAAGCGCCGCATCCGGGTCTGATCCGCGCATTGATTTGATGAATGCCGACGCCAAGTCGTAGTGCTCCTGTTCAAAATTCTTGGCAACCGGTACTTCCTTGAGTAATGCATTCAGGTCTGCCCCCTCCGTCAGGCTGCCGGACTGGTAAAGCCAGACAAGAGCGTTCACCGCTACGCGCGCATCTCCGGAACAGAAAGCTGCAATGCGGCTGAGCACGGATTCCTCTATATGGATATCAGCCTTCCGGCATCCCTGTTGAAGAACGCGCGTCACTTCAGAAACAGTGAGGGGTGCAAACTTCAGCATAAAGATACGCGATCGCAAAGCGGGCGACAGTACTGCATACGGACTCTCCGTTGTGAGTCCAACGAACGTCATCAACCGATTTTCCAGCATGGGTAGAAGGAAATCCTGCTGAACACGGTTGAACCGGTGA
>JAKLHS010000080.1 GCA_022710025.1 Caldisericota bacterium
AGAGGATCTTGTCTGTTCATTGCGAGCAGCCAGAGTCCTCGGGATGCCGACGACCATCCTGGGAAACGGAACGAATATCCTGGTATCCGACAGAGGCGTGGAGGGGTTGGTCATACGGCTGCTCGACACAGGAATTCAGCCATCACTTGAGAAGGGACTGGTACTAGCCAGATCACCCATGCCGTTGGCAGCGCTGCTCGATTTTGCCATGGTTCGTGATCTGGCCGGACTCGAGTATCTCGTGAGTATCCCCGGAACCGTAGGCGGAGCCGTATATATGAACGCAGGCTCTTTTTCCCAGGCGATCAGTACGCACCTGGCCTATGTGGAATACCTGGATCGCAGTCTGGAGTATGTAGTCAAGAAACATGAAGAGTTGGATTTCGACTATCGCTACAGCGAGTTTCAAGAGAACGGCGGCACCATTCTGAGAGCAGCATTTGACTTGGAGAGCGGTGACGGTGCGGCGATTCGCACAACTGCCGCGCGCATTCGCTCGGAGAAACATGCCAAACAGTCATGGGAACTCCCGAATGCCGGCAGTATTTTCACGAATCCCCCGACGACGTATGCGGGCAGGCTCATCGAGGAAGCTGATTGCAAGGGTCTGCAGGTTGGCCAGGCGCAAGTGTCGCACAAGCATGCCAATTTCATCGTTAATCTTGGAGGAGCGACGGCGCATGATGTCGTGACCCTCATGGATCTTGTCGTGCAACGTGTCTATGCACGCTTCAATGTGCGTCTCTCGCCAGAGATCCGGTTGGTAGGGGATTTCTCCTAACGCCGTGCAACGGGCCGGGGAAGAGGACCGATATCCATGAGATCCCTGCTGAAAGTGGGGGCAGTGGTTCTTGCAATGGCGCTGCTGTATTGGTTCAGTGTGCCATACGCACGCGTTCGCATCATTGCAGGAGCCGATGATGCTGATCTGATTGGTGCGGTATGGGCGGCTCAGCCATCGAGCGCATTGGTATTCCTGAACAGCTGGTATATAGAGGAAAAGCTGAAAGATCTGCCAATTGCTCGCATACGCATAAGCAGGGAACGGCCGTGGAATGCGACGATAGAGGTAGACATGGGCAAACCGGATCTGGTCGTGATCGAGGGAGATCGACGAGCAGCCGTGTTTGTAGATCTTGCCAAAGTGTACATGGTGACCGTGATACCAGATGCCTGGAGGATTGTCGAAGTGCACGGCTTCCCGTCACAGCCCTCAGCCTTCGCAGCCACATCAGCTGAGTACGCGCCCCTTTTGCTTGCATTGGAACGCAATGGAGAGCAGTTGAAAGTCTCGAACAGATCGCTTTCTTCCAAGGGACTTCTCGTTTATCTGAAGGATGGCAAACAGCTCGTGTTTGGAGACGCATCCAGCGCGGGTTCCAAGGTTGAGCGCGCAATAGCGGTCGTGAACATGCCAGAGTTCAAATCGAGCAAAGTAATGGTAGATCTGAGATTCGATGGTCAGGCAGTCATACCGGAGAAGCCATGATGAGCCCGAGAAAAAACCGGATTGCTTTCCTGATCGCGTTGTTTGTGCTGGTCATCTCTTTTGGTTATCTTCTGGCAGTTCAGTTTGAGCCAACGATCAATCAGGCATATGTAGTTCCGGATCAGAATGTGGAACTTGTAGAGATCATGAAAGGGCTCGAACTGGAAAACGCGAAGAGTGTGGAGCGGATCGTGGCGTTGCGCTCTCGCCTCAATGAGCTCGAGTCAAAAGCGGCTGCTACGAGCGACGAGGTGCGTCTCCTGACCCAACGGCTCCAGGAAGACAGAGCCGCCGCCGGCCTCTCCGATGTTGCTGGAGAGGGAGTGATCGTCACCCTTGGCGACAGCACGCGAACCCCCACGCTGTCGGACGATGCCAACTACTATGTCATCCACGACGGATACCTTCGCATGATGGTCAACCTCATGCGAAGGTACGGAGCGTCAGCTATAGCCATCAACGATCAACGTGTGCTGGCAAACAGCCCCATTGTCTGTGCAGGCCCCATTATCCTGGTGAATTCCAGCAAGATGTCTCCCCCGTATGTGATCAGAGCGCTCGGCGAACCGGAGGCTCTCTTCAGGGGGATCTCGCAAGATGTTTTTTTCAAGATTCTGACGGTTTACCGGGATCAATTCGGCATTACATGTTCCATTCAGAAGGATGTTCAGATTGCGATTCCCGCATCTCTCGACAACAGAGCGCTCAAGTATACAAAAGGTGCTCGATGACAAACCGATCTCTCTGGCGGTCAACCGCACTCATGTTTTTTGCCATCAGTTTCCTTGTCGGGTTGTTCCTCCCTGGGCAAGCTCGTGTGGTACAGGAGATGAAGCAATCGTATCAAAATCAGGACCCCAAAGATCTGATCAGGGTTATCAAGGATCTTCAGGGACGCAAGGCTACCTTACTGGCCGAGGAAACGGATATGTCGCAGCGTGTGACTCAATACCTGCGTGCTTCAGACGATACGGCCGCACAGGTTCAGCAGCTGCAACGTGAAGAAGCGGTTCTCCAGCAGAAGATTGGGAAAGTCCCGCTCGAAGGCCCCGGCATACGAGTGACGATTCAGGAACAATCGACCGGTGAGTCACCGTCTATACTTGCAGACGAGGACCTCTTGCTTCTGCTTAATGATCTGTGGGCCTCCGGAGCGGAGGTTATCTCTCTGAACGGCATCCGGCTGTTGAATTCGACAGCGGTGTTCAGAGCGGGATTGAATGTGCGAGTTGGCGATCACGTGACTACCATGCCTCTTCGCGTAGAGGCTATCGGAGATGTGGAGAATATGTCCAAGGGGCTGCAAATGCCCGGCGGAGTGCTTGACTTGTTGAACCTCAGGCGCGTTAGTGCTATAGTTCAAACAGTCAGCCTGCTCAAACTCAGTAACTAAGGGAGGAAAACGGCATCCATGGTTGGCTTTGTGACAGTGTGCGGACTCGTACTCGGCATCATTGCTGGAGTTTTGCACCCTGTACATATTCCTGCGATCTATTCCAAATATGTCGGGTTGGCACTGCTCGCCGGCATGGACTCTATTCTCGGTGGTATCAAGGGGTATCTCAAAGACTCTTTTGACGCTACTGTCTTCTTCTCCGGGTTTCTCATCAACAGCCTCATAGCCGCTCTGCTCGGATATCTTGGCGACCAGCTTGGCATAGACCTTTACCTCGCGGCTGTCGTTGTGTTCGGAAGCCGCATGTTCCAGAACATCGCCGTGATTCGGCGCGTTCTGCTGAAGAAGGAGGCATAATGGCTGGGCAGGAACGAATAATCAGCGTTCTCGACATTGGCAGCACGCGAGTCAAGATGCTCATCGCCTCTGCTACAGGCGATACCCTTGACTCCATCTTGGGAGTCGGTACTGCTCCCTGCAACAGTCTAAAGCGTGGTGTCGTCGTGGACATGGAAGGCGTGACACAGGCCATACAGGCGGCACGCGATGAAGCCGAGAGAATGAGCAGCTACTCGGTGTCCTCGGTCATGGTGAACGTCGGAGGAACGCATGTAGCAGGGCTTGTAAATCGAGGCCTGGTGGCGATCTCCAGACCGGGGAGAGAGATCCAGAAGGATGATGTGGACCGGGTCTGGGAATCCGCGCGTGCCGTTCTTCTGGGTCCCAACCAGGAAATCATTCACGTTATCCCCAGGCAATATGTCGTAGATGGACAGGAAGGGATCAAGGATCCTTTGAGAATGTCCGGCATCCGTCTGGAATTTGAGGCGTTTATCGTCACGGGTCAGTCGACG
>JAKLHS010000081.1 GCA_022710025.1 Caldisericota bacterium
TGCATGTTTTCCGGGAAATCAGAAGAACTTATCCGGCGCCTCAAGAGAGCTCAGATTGCGAAACAGAAGGTCATCGCGCTGAAGTCGTCTCTGGATGACCGATATGGTCTTGAAACGATCACCTCTCACTCCGGAAGCAGGCTGGAATCTGCACTCGTGTCTTCCCCGTCTGATGTGCTGCGTATTGCAGAGGAAAGACAGATAGAAGTCGTGGGCATTGACGAGGTGCAATTTTTCGATGCAGGCATCATCGCTGTTGCCGAGTATCTGGCAGGGAAAGGTGTTCGCGTGATTTTAGCAGGACTTGACCAGGATTTCCGGGGTGAGCCGTTTGGCCCGATGCCCGGTTTGCTGGCTCTTGCAGAGGATGTGATGAAGCTGACTGCCGTTTGCATGGTGTGTGGCCGGCCAGCCACACGGACCCAGCGTATTGTCAACGGACGACCGGCACGCTACGATGACCCCGTTGTCATGGTCGGAGCGGCGGAGAGCTATGAAGCCCGATGTCGGGATCACCATGTGGTTCCGGGACGACCGGAAGCTATTCCGGAGAGAGAGCGACTGATATAAGTCGGCAGCAAACATGAGCGATGAATTAGAGCAGTTGCAGCAAAGGATACAGGATATCGACAGTCGCATCGCCACTTTGCGATACGACGTCGATCAGAAGGAAATCCAGAAGCTCACGAAAGAACGACGGTCCATGAATACGCTGCTCACGCTCCTGACCAGAGCTGAGAAACTGCGGGCGGACCTTGCAGACAACGAAATCCTGCTTGCGGAAAGCACAGACGGGGAGTTTGCAGCCGTGGTGGAGGAGGATAAGCAGCGCCTCCAAGAAGAACTCGATTCTGTGAACGCTCAGATTACAGAAGAGCGTATCCCTCGAGATCCTGATGATGACAGAAACATTATTGTGGAGATCAGAGCAGGTGTTGGAGGAGACGAAGCGGCTCTCTTCGCCGCGGATCTCTTCCGGATGTATTCGTATTTCGCCGGCCGCCACGATCTGAAAATCGAGGTCATTGCAAATCATCCGACTGAGATCGGAGGATTCAAGGAGATCGTCTTCTCTGTGCTCGGTGTAGGAAGCTACAAGCTCTTCAAGTATGAAAGCGGTGTGCACCGTGTTCAGCGAGTACCGGAGACAGAGGCTTCAGGGCGGATCCATACATCCACCGCCACCGTTGCGGTGCTCCCCGAGGTGGAGGACGTAGATCTTCACATTGATGAAGCAGACATCAAGCTGGAATTGTTTCATGCGTCCGGGCATGGCGGGCAGAATGTTCAGAAGGTGGAAACCGCTGTGCGCATGACGCACATCCCGACGGGGATAACTGCATCATGCCAGGACGAGAGATCTCAACTCAAAAACAAGGAGAAGGCTCTCAAGGTATTGCGCTCGCGCGTCTACGAGCATATGAAAGAAAAAGCGGAAAACGAGGTGATCAGCGAGCGGAGAGCACAGATTGGCAGCGGTATGCGTAACATGCGTATCAGGACGTACAACTTCCCGCAAGGTAGATTGACTGACCACCGTATCGGGTTGTCGCTCTACAACCTTCCGATCATTATGGAGGGTGGTCTCGATCCCGTCGTCGAAGCCTTGCAACGCGCCTCTCGGGAGAAGACTCTTGAGGCGCCGATTCTCTCGGACGAGGACGATTGACGCTCGGACAGATTATTGCCGATGCCCGAAGCAGGACGTATCTGTCTGCACAACAGCGGGTCGACCTTGAAGATGTCGTTGCCTCGGCGTGTGCATGGAGTAGGGCGGGTCTTTTGTCACGGCTCAGCGATCCATGCGACGCCCCGCTTGAGGACGTAGTCCGAAAAGCAGCCGATCAGCTGTCCTCTGGAAAACCGGCGGAATACATCATGGGCCGTGCGGCATTCCTGGGGCTGCAGCTGCATGTGGGACCGGGGGTGTTTGTCCCTCGGCCTGAGACCGAGACGCTTGTCTTGTTGGCGGAGCAGGGAATACCGACCATGCGCTCATCGGAGGCTACCGTTCTGGATGTCTGTTCGGGATCAGGTGCCATAGGACTAGCTCTTGCCTCCCGACTGCCGGGTATCCGCTGCATTGGATTGGATTCAGACGCCATATGTATATCTTGTGCCGAAGCTTCGGCACAAGAAGCTCACCTGGAACAGCGAGTACGGTTTGTCAGGGCAAATGTCCTATCATCATGGAATCGTGCGGTAGAAGATCTTGAAGGGCATCTAGATCTTGTCGTCAGCAATCCACCCTATGTCCGGGAAGAACGCCTTGCCGAAGCCTGCTTGTCATCGCCCTGCGAACCTGTTCAGGCTTTGTACGGGGGTCCGTCCGGCCTTTCGTTCTACAGACGGATAGTGGCGCAGGCTCATGATTTCCTCCGCCCCGGCGGAACGCTGCTGCTGGAGATTGACGATGGTCTGGAAGATCATATTCTTGAGTTGTTTTCAAAATACGGCATGGAAGACGGCCATTGGCAGCCGGATTTCCAAGGGTTGCCACGGTATGCAGGGGCGCATCGGGCCAGATGAGCATAGGAACTAGGATAATACGCGATGTCGTGATTTGCTGTTTCGCCTATCTGATCGGTTCCCTGCCCTTCAGCTACATCTTTGCCAAGATGCTCAGAGGCGTTGATATCACCAAGGTCGGCAGTGGCAACATGGGCGCCACAAATGTGTTGCGAACGGCTGGTCCCGTTGCGGCCGCATTCGCCTTTCTGGGCGATTTTCTGAAGGCCGTTCTCGTCCTCCTCGTCGTTCCGCTCGTTTTTCGCGATAGTCCGCGTTTTTTGTTGCTGGCTGCAGGTGTCGCGGTTGTTCTGGGACATGATTTTTCCGTATTTGCAGGATTTCGCGGCGGAAAAGGTGTCGCAACCACCTTCGCAGTCGTATCGGTGATGAGCTGGCCGGTAGCTGTTGTGGAGGCTGCCATCTGGGTGGGGACGGTGGCTGTGAGCAGGACGGTTTCGCTGGCGTCGATCGTCGCGCTGGCCGCCCTGCCGCTCATCGCAGCTCTTGTCAGGCAGCCACGGGATATGCTGATTGTCTACTCTCTTCTGGCGGTACTGGGCATAGTGCGTCACTCTTCGAACATTCGACGCCTGTTCACCAAAACGGAACCCAGGCTGGACCCTGGATACTTCCGGAGGAAACAGTGATAGAAACCGAGACATATGTGCTTGAAACGCTGACGAGCAGCGAACTGGACCAGATCTCGAAACGTATGGCTTCCGGCGCGATTGCCGTGTTTGCGACAGACACCGTGTACGGCATCGGTTGCAGCGCTTCGTGCCCAGCGGCTGTGACGCGTGTGTTTGCAGTGAAACACAGGGATGCATCGAAGCCCCTGCCCATCTTCGTGCCTACCCTGGAGGCATCGTTGACATGGATAGATCAGTCGAGCCATACAGCTTTTCGCCGTTTGGCAGAGGCATTCTGGCCCGGAGCGCTTACAATCGTAGGCGATGTGGTCCGGCCCGGGCTCTACACGAGACCAGTACCTGCCACAACTGCAACAGTCGCCGGTTTCAGGGTTCCACGGCATACAGGTCTGCTCCGGCTATTGTCCGAGGGGCTTTTGCTAGCGCAGACGAGCTTTAATGAGAGCGGAGAACCTGTACTTGACACATTGACATCTCCAGGAGCGGTAAAATTGCTTATGCAGGCAGCTTTCATTCGTCATAGCTAACAACGGATTCTTGGTTGTCCGTCCACAGTTATCA
>JAKLHS010000082.1 GCA_022710025.1 Caldisericota bacterium
CAAAGTGCGTGGGTTGCAGCTGGAAGTAGATCGGCTTCAGAGCGCGCTCCATGAGGAGCAGATGCTCCGGATTCGCGAACAAGCTACACTTCAGCGTGACAAGAGCTCCTATGAAGCACGAGTGAAATCATCACTGTTCCTGGACCTGCTGTGTATCGTAGACAGCCTCGGAGAGCTTGTGAAGCACGGCGAGAAGACGCAGGACGATTCTTCTCTGCTGGCAGGCTCCCAGGCGATCCTGGCGCAGATGACCCAGCTTCTGACGAGGAATGGTGTGCGCAAGCTGGAGAACATCGAGGGGAAGCTCTATGATTCAGCTACCTCTGAGATCGCCCGGGTTGTCGCCGAGACAGACGCTACGGCGAATACCGTCATACGAGTTCTTCGGGATGGATACATGATGGACGATAAGCTCTTGCGACCAGCCATGGTAGAGGTCGCATCGGCGGCATCTGCTGAAAAAACGGACGAAGGAATCGAAGAGAACTGATTAAAAAATCAACCGCAAGGACTTCTATCAAGGAGGTATGCTGCATATGGAAGAGAAGATTATCGGCATTGATCTGGGAACGTCGAACTCGGCTGCTGCAGTCATGGTGGGAGGAAAGCCGACTATCATCCCGGCCGCCGAGGGCGTCAGCATAGGAGGTAAAGCTGTCCCGTCCTATGTCGCGTTTACCAAGGACGGTCAGGTTCTTGTTGGCGAGCCTGCTCGCCGACAAGCGGCGTTGAACCCGGAGACGACGATTCAGGCTATCAAGCGCAAGATGGGAACAGATTACACCGTCAACGTGTACGGGAAGACGTACACGCCGCAGCAGATCAGCGGGTTTATCCTGCGCAAGATCAAGAACGACGCAGAAGCTTTTCTGGGGCAGAAGGTAGCGAAAGCAGTCATCACGGTACCTGCATATTTCAATGACGCACAACGGCAAGCGACGAAGGATGCGGGGGAGATTGCCGGGCTTGAGGTGGTGCGGCTTATCAACGAACCGACGGCAGCCGCTTTTGCCTATGGGCTCGATAAGACCGAAGGCGAGCACAAGATTCTCGTATTCGATTTCGGCGGCGGCACCCTCGACGTTACCATCATGGATTTCGGGGGCAACGTTTTCACCGTGGCCTCGACCTCCGGCGACACGCAACTGGGTGGCACGGATATGGATAATGCACTTCTGAACTTCGTGGCAGATGACTTCAAGAGCCAGAACGGCATCGATTTGCGGGCCGACAAGATGGCGCTTCAGAGACTGCGCGAAGGGGTGGAAAAGGCAAAAGTGGAGCTTTCCACAACATTTGAAACCACGATCAATCTGCCGTTCATCACGGCGGACGCAAGTGGTCCCAAACACCTTGTCATGCCCATTACGCGGGCGAAACTTGAATCACTCGTTCAGCCCATCATCGACCGTTGCCGCGAACCCATCAACCGGGCGCTTTCTGATGCTGGCCTTACGCCTCAACAGATCGACAACATCATCTTGGTAGGCGGACCGACACGTATGCCGATAGTTCAAAAGTTTGTCGAAAGCTACTTTGGAAAGACACCGGAGCGTGGCGTCGACCCCATGGAATGCGTCTCGATGGGAGCTGCAATTCAGGGCGGTATCATGGGCGGTGAGGTCAAGAGCGGGATGGTTCTCGTGGACGTGACTCCTCTCACTCTCGGGATAGAAACACTGGGCGGAGTTTTTACGGAGATGATCAAGCGCAATACCGCCGTACCTATCTCCAAGACGCAGACATTTACGACGGCGGCAGACAACCAGACTCAGGTGGAGATCCATGTGCTGCAAGGTGAACGTCCCATGGCAAAAGACAACATGTCGCTGGGTCGTTTCATCTTGGACGGCATTCCTTCGGCTCGTCGGGGTGAACCGCAGATTGAGGTGAGTTACGATATCGACGCAAACGGTATCGTGCATGTGACTGCCAAGGATAAAGCTACTGGCAAGGAACAGCACATCACGATCGACAACGCTACGAAACTGAAGGACAGCGAGATAGAGCGCATGAAGCGCGAGGCGGAGCAGTTCGCTGAGCAGGACAAAAGGGTGAAAGAAGAAGTAGAGCTCAAGAATCGAGCGGATCAGGTCGTGTTCAGCGGCCGCAAAACGTTGACGGAAAATGCCTCCAGAATCTCGCCAGAGGTGAAGACCGAGGCAGAGAAGAAGCTGACAGAGCTTGAGGAGCTGGTACGAGACAATAAGACATCCGAGATCGAAGCGAAGATCGATGAGGTAAATACTGCGTTCTCGAAAGTAACCGAAGATCTGCAACGTCAGGGTGGGCCTCAGAGCTCTTCTGCCGATTCTCAGCAGGATCAGCAGCAGACGGATACAAACAGCGGGACAGTAGAGGGACAGGGAACGCCCAAGTAACGGGGTTCTGTCCTGCTGAACACGGTCACAGGCGGAGGCTGAGGTGTCGACAGATCGGGATTTCTACGACATATTAGGAGTTTCGAGGGGTGCTTCTCAGGAGGATATCAAGAAAGCATATCGCGAACTCGTCAAGAAGTACCACCCGGACCTCCATAAGGATGACCCGACTGCCGCGGATCACATGTCAGAGGTCAATGAAGCGTACGACACCCTTAGCGACCCAGGGAAGCGACAGCAGTACGATACGTACGGCAAATCAGGCCCCATGGGTTTTGGCGGAACCGGGCAGGCCTGGGGCGGTCCAACTGGCGGTTTCGGCGAGCCATTTGCTGGCTTTGACATAGGAGATCTTTTTGGAAGCTTCATGGGAGGCGTTGGCAGGCAGCAGCCGGAGGAAACGCCCCGAGGACGCGATCTCAGCGTTAATCTGACGTTGACGCTCGGAGAAGCGGTGTTTGGAACCAAGAGAGAGGTGCAGATCCGGAGATACGATACCTGTCCTTCCTGCCACGGGACGGGAGCCGCTGCCGGTACTTCCCCCGTGACCTGTACGACTTGTGGCGGCACGGGGGAAGTCAGGCAGGTACAGAACACGATCTTCGGTCGTGTTGTCACTGCTGGCGTTTGTCCGAAGTGCCGTGGCGAAGGGCGGGTGATCGATTCACCATGTACCTCGTGCAAAGGATCAGGCATCGTCAAAGGAGACAGGACGATAGAAGTAACCATTCCTGCCGGCGTCGACACGGGCATGAGAGTACGGATAGCAGGCCAGGGGGACGCCGGCAAGAGAGGCGGGCAGGCGGGGGATCTGTACCTGTTCGTCAGTGTGCAGGCAGATGCCCGGTTTGAAAGGCAGGGAAGCCTGCTGTACCACACTGTCCAGATAACACCTGCAAAAGCTGCACTGGGAACCACCGTGACGGTCCCCCTCCTGGAGGGGGGGACAGAGACTCTGACGATTCCCGCGGGAAGCCAGCACGGTGCGGAAATCCGGCTGCGCGGTAAAGGAGCTCAAGCCGCAGGCGAGCGCCGGCGAGGAGATTATCTTGTCCGTGTTGAGATAACAGTTCCCAAGACGTTGACGGCGGAACAGCGGAAATTATACAAACTGCTGATAGAGACGGAGAAGTAGCTCTGATACCGTGTGCGGTTGCCGGGCCGGGGTACCCCGGCCCGTTTCTTTTGCAGGGAACACCTTCACTATACAGACCAGAACGAGACCATATACTGTACTGATGGATACCGTCTGCATGTGCGCTTGTGCGAGAAAGAGAGAACCAGGAGCAATGACAGCGCAATAACTGGATCAATGAAGAAATTGAGAGACATACTCGGTGA
>JAKLHS010000083.1 GCA_022710025.1 Caldisericota bacterium
CATTGATGAGGTGGAAGAAACATTCGCCTACTTCTGGATCACAGGATCGAAATACATCGAAGAGCAATATCTGAACGAGTGGGGTGTTGCTATCACGTCAAACAGCAGTCGATCGAGAGTCCAAAACGGGAACGGCAGAATCGAACACAACCTCAGAAGGATTGTCATCGAGAGGGCACGAACCGCGAGAGAAGCCGTCAAGATAGCCGGGATGCTCGTGGAACAGTATGGCTATGCAGGTTCCGGAAGGGTGTATGTGATTGCCGATCCGAATGAGGCCTGGGTATTCGAGGTTGCGAATGGCAAACACTGGATCGCACGACGCGTGCCTGATGATGAGGTGGCCATCATACCCAACTACTATGTCATCGACGGGTTTGATGAGGCGGATACTGCCAACTTCCTTGCTTCACCGGATATTGTCGAGTATGCCGTAGAGAACGGGTGGTACGATCCGCACAAGGACACGTCCTTCAATTTCAGAAAAGTCTACGGCCACACAAACAGGCTTGACGCGGTCTGGAACATCGCACGCAAGTGGGTAATCCTCAATCAGCTCGCCGTACGGCAGTACGACTTCAACTCGGATTTCCCCTTTTCAATCAAGCCCAAACAGAAGATCGATATCCAGACGCTCGTCAACGCCCTGGAGAATCATTTTGAGGGTACACCGTTTGCACACCGTACATCACTCCCCCGCGAATCGCCACACCATCGCGGCGGACTTGGCGTTAGTGATACTCTGAGCGTCTGCAATTTCTATAACGACTACAGTTGCATTACTCAGCTGCGAAGCGGACTGCCGGCCGAAGTCGGCAACATACTGTGGATCGCGCCTCGATACCCGTGTATTCAGCCTTTCATACCATGGTACTATGGCGTCACCAGAATATCGTCCGACTTTGAGAAGGCCACCTATACGGAGGCGCTCCAGAACTTCAACAGCAAGAATCGTAACTATTTCGCACTCTACCCCGACCATGCCTGCTGGGTTTTCGACGACTTTGCCAACCGGGTTGATAGCTGCTATGGCAAAGAGATAGAATCCATACGTGGATGGAAGAGCAGATTTCAGATGGATGTCTTTGAGGGGGTCAGAGCTACTGAGGATAAGGTACTGAGGCTGTATACGTCAGATCACAATGGAGCACTGCAAGTGTTGACCGAGCTGTCAAATGGTCTTGCCGGGAGAGCTCTCCATGAAACGAAGTGTGCCGGTCGATTATCACGATAGCCGTGGAACAAAAGCCGGCGCTCATTGTTCTTAAGAAGAGGTCTGCCGTCCGCAATGTGGACGAGAAACTCATCCTGAATTCAGGGCAGCGACCTCAAAGGCCAGACGCACGTCATGTTGAACAATGAGCAAGGACAATACTATGGTATCAAGCATTCAGAAGGAGAAAGCCGACCTGTTCCTGAAATATCACCATGACAGGGAGATTCTGGTTCTGCTCAATTCATGGGACGTTGGAAGTTCAAAACTGATTGAAGCGTGTGGCTACAAGGCAGTCGCAACAACAAGCATGGGAATAGCAGCCTCCTTCGGGTATCCCGACTGCCAGGTGATACAATTGTCAGATATGCTTGATACCATTACGGGAATCGTGAATGGGGTTCAGGTTCCGGTCACCGTCGATATCGAAGCCGGATATGGAAACGATGTGCATGAAATTGTTGATTCAGTCAGGAGGTTCATTGCCACAGGAATTGTTGGAATAAACATTGAAGACAGCATTGATTTGAGTCCGGTATTGCTTGACGAGAAGGAATTCTGCGAAAGGATATCGGCCATTCGGGCTTTATCGGATTCACTGGGCTTCCATTTGGTCATCAATGCAAGAACGGATTCATACTATACTTCGTCTGGTTCGCCACAAGAGAAACTGTCTGAATCAATCAGGCGCGGCAATATGTACCGGGAAGCTGGCGCCGACTGCATATTCGTACAACCTGTGTGGGAAAAGGAAACGATTTCAACTCTGGTCAAGGAGATCAATGCCCCGCTCAATATCCTGGCAAACCCCGGGATTGGGGGAGGAGTACCGCCATCCGCACGTGAGTTACAGGATTTGGGTGTGGCCCGCTTGAGCCTTGGTTCAGGTTTGATGAAGGCTACATTGGCCTTGATCAAGAAAGTTGCTGACGAACTAGCTGAAGAAGGGACCTACACGACATTGTTAAAAGCCCTGACACCTCTTCCCGACGCCGCACGGGCCTACAAGATGGCAATCGGTTTGAACAAGTAGAGGACGCCGCACGGGCACTATGAGCACCCAGGACCAGCGCATCGCACAAATGACCTTCGCTTCGGTCTATCCGATGTATGTGGCCAAAGTGGAAAAGAAAGGCAGAACCAGGAAAGAACTGCATCAGGTCATCGAGTGGTTGACAAGCTTCGACAACAAGAAACTGCAGGAATTGATCAAAGCAAATGTTACCTTTGAGGTGTTCTTCCGGCAGGCTTCGCTCAACCCCAACGCCCGCCTCATCACCGGAGTAGTCTGCGGGTACCGTGTGGAGGAAATCAAAGACCCGCTGACACGGCAGGTCAGGTATCTGGACAAGCTGGTGGATGAGCTGGCGAAGGGCAGGACGATGGAGAAGATTCTGCGCAGCTCATAGGGTCCTGACATGCTTCGTTGCTCCGGACGACTCGTCAGAAATGAATGGAAGGGTGAGTGAGTGACATGATCACCGAAGTCGACCGTCTGGATGACCAGCTCAGGCGAGCGCTGGAGGGCGACGCGTGGCACGGACCCTCGGTGCTCGAGCTGCTGGCCGGCCTCTCCGCAACGCAAGCAGCCAGTCATCCCATCGCCGGGGTCCACAGCATCTGGGAACTCGTGCTTCACATCAGCAGTGACTATGACCTGGTGCTCCGGAGACTGGAAGGCAATGGACGCCGGGTGACGGCTGCTGAAGATTGGCCTGCATGTCCGGCACCCACCGGGGAGAACTGGCAGAAATCAGTGCAGGAGCTCACGTTGCTGAACAAGAAGCTGCGGCAGGCGGTGCGCAACTTCCCGGCCGAACGGCTGGATGACCCCCTCGTACCCGAGCCCCCTTACACCGCGTACACGCAGTTCATCGGTGTCACCCAGCACAACCTGTATCACGCCGGCCAGATTGCGCTGCTGAAGCGCGCATTGGCCGAATGATGCTCTTCGTGGCGCGCTTGCTCACCGCATCTCGCGACGCCCTGTCAGAGTATCCCTGGAGGAAACGACTATGAATGCTTCTCTCTTGATGTATGCTGCCTCTTTCTTGGTGCTCGGCTGGGGGATAGCCCATCTTTTCCCCACCAAGAGTGTTGTACGTGCCTTCGGCGATATTTCAACCGACAACAAACGCATTGTCACAATGGAGTGGATTACGGAGGGCGTTGCCCTCATCTTCATCGGTGTCGTCGTGGCAATTACGACATCTTTGGACCGGACGAGTCTGCTGGCGAAAGCGGTCTACCTCACCACGATCGTCACTCTTAACGTCTTGTCTGTCGTCTCCTTGTTCACCGGATTCAGGAACTCGTTCATCCCGTTCAAGCTCTGCCCGGTGATCTTCACTGGTTCATCAATACTCATCGCCGTTGGCGGTATGCTCAACTAATGCCAGGAACATCGATCTATGCCAGGCCATGATCCCCGCGCCCTCGAGCTGCTCATCGGCAAGTTGCCGCGCCCGAGAAAGATTGCGTACAGAAAAATCCATTCTTT
>JAKLHS010000084.1 GCA_022710025.1 Caldisericota bacterium
CTTCATGTCTGTCATGCGTAACATGGTTGTCACCTTAGGCTCGAACCTGAGGGGAGCCAGCTTGACTAAGCGGGTTCCGGCTGCGACGGAAATCCTCCGTGAGTTCTGTGACCGTTGCAGAACCGCGGCCGGAAGGCACCTCCTCGGCAGCGCCCGTTTGTCGCCGTCTCCACCCAACGACGCGGGCTGGATTGCCCGCGACAATTGCAAAAGGCGGAATCGACTTGTTGACAACGCTGCCGGCAGACAGGATCGCGCCGTGCCCGATAGTCACCCCTGGCATTACAAAGACATTGGCACCGACCCAAACGTCGTCCGCAATCATGACCGGGTTCCGGATCCATCCTTGCCTTTGCCATGGTGTGTCCGGATCGTCAAAGCGGTGATTCACCGACCAGACCTTCGCGTCCGGTCCGAAACCGACCCAATCGCCAATTGTCACTTCCCCGCCGCCAGCGATGAAGACGTTGTGGTTGAAGGAACAGTTGGACCCGATGCGAATCTTCTCGGGATTCGTCAGACGCAGACCAGGAAGAATTCTGACATTTTTCCCAACGCGCCCGAGGAAGTGGTGCAACAGACGGCGACGGGCGATTACCCCGAGTTCTGTAGGCAGCCAGTTCAGCAGCGCAAGTGTCGCGGCCCTGATTTCATTCCATAGCGACCAGACAAGCGGCTTCATTTGAGGTGTCCTCCATTGCGCTTGCGAACAAGCATCAGTTCCATGCTGGGCCCTTCACGTCGGGCAAGCCCGGCAATGTTGTCGAGGGCAAAGGCGGCGGCCCCTGCGACACCCGGCAAGCGACGTCGAAGAGGCTCCGCAAGTGTCCAGAGAGCCTGGAGCAGTGCAGCTTCGAAGCGCGAGGTTGTATCGTCCGCCTGTACCATCGTAAAGTAGATCGGCCGCCGGTCGACGACAACGAGGTTGGCGGAAGCCAGTAGGCACTCCCAGTCCTGTAGCGAGCGCCATCGGATATAGCCGTGGTCTTCGCTAGATCTGTGCAAGAACACATCGTGGATTGCGAGCAGACCATTAGGGGCCAGCGCTTCGGCGATATTGCTCAACGCGGACAGGAGCTTACTGTCATCAACAACGTGGTAGAAGACATCAAGGGCCGCGACAAGATCGAACTCGCCGACGACATCCCTTAGCCCATGCGCCGTCACGTCGTGCTCGATAAACTCGACGCCCGAATAACGCTGCCGCAACAGCGACACAGTGTGCGGCACGATGTCAGTCCCGACAAACCGTGCGACTCCCGCTGCGCGAAAGAATTCCACATATGCACCTGTTCCGACGCCTACTTCGAGGACGCGAGCCCCAGCTATTGAACACCCCACGTCGCGCAGTGCACGTCGCAGAACCTGCCTCTTGCGCTTGTAGAGCCACAGGTTGTACGTCTCGGGCAGGTCACGGTGCCCCGAGCTTCGCAGATTTGCCTCTCTGTAGCGTTCTTGCCAATAGGCTACTGGATCGTAGGTCATTGCGCTCCTCACTTCCCTCTATCCGACGTCTGGAATTTGTTCGACAAGGAAAGGAGAGAGATGCTGGTAGCGCGTCGTCGAACGCTTCACATCAATTTCTCCAAACGTTTCCTCCACCTGCTGAACCGTGAGCCCGGTTGCCTCTGCCACATCGGACGCCGCAATGCCATGATTTCGGGCATAAAGGCACAGGTCCAGCAGATGGTACGGCAGCGAGAAGTAGAACTCGTCCTGCCCTTGCGGTAGTGAGTAGGTATCTGTTGTCGGCGCTCGTTCCCGGATTTCTTCGGGCACCCCCAAGTACTCTGCGAGTTGGTACACCTGTGTCTTGTACAAGTGCGCAATTGGCTTCAGATCTGCCGCGCCGTCTCCTTGCTTCACAAAGAATCCTTGATCGTATTCAAGGCGGTTGGGTGTTCCTGCAACGGCAAAGTTAAGACGATCCGCCCAATGGTACTCGACCATCTTGCGAACGCGCTGCTTGAAGTTTGTCGCCGCCAGTATTGCAAGATAGGCACCCAAGGGCAGTCTGGCTCGCCGCTCTATCCCCTCCGGACTTTGGGCAACGACAGTGAAGAAGTTGAAACCGGAGTGTTCGCGCGTAGGCAAGACGAGCTTGAACTTCCAGTCCGGGCGAAACTCAGGGATAACCGATGCGACGGCCTCATTACGTCGTTCATAACAACGCAGACCATCGAGTGCAGGCGCAATGTCTTCAAGTGTGCTGCGAATACCAAGCTGGGTAGCGACCAACTGGCCAAGTCGAAGGGATAGTGGGTCGGAATCCGCTTCCGGCATGAACAGAGCGAATACCCGCTCCGGGCCGAGCGATCGAACCGCCAGCGCCGCAGTAACCGCGCTATCGACACCTCCCGAGAGTCCGAGCACAACCCCCTTGCGGCGGATTTGCCGCAGTTGCTGTCGTATCGCATCTGCAATGCGCGTCACCTCTGTCGCACAGTCCAGCTTCAGCGACTCAGGGCCAAATTTCGAACTCATGCTAGTCCCCTCTTGCTGATCTTTCCCGTCGTTGTCTTGGGAAGCGAGGAAGGAAAGACAACGTGCTTTGGAACCATGAAATTCTCCATCCGCTTCTGGCAATGCCTGACTACCTCGACCTCAGACAGGCTCATCCCTTCGCGCAGTACGATGAACGCCTTGATCGCATTGCCAAGGATGGGATCCGGCACACCAATCACTGCCGATTCCAGGACCGCTTCAAGTTCGTATATGACGTTCTCAACTTCACGAGGGCCCACACGCTCGCCGCCGGTCTTGATGAGGTCGTCCTTGCGGGAGATGAAGTACAGGTGGCCGTCCGTATCCTGTTTGAAGATATCGCCTGTCATCAAGGTGCGCTCGTATGGGTAGCGTCCCGGACGCAGTCGCTTGGCCGTCTCCTCGGGACGATTCCAGTAACCCAGCATTACGTGGGCTCCTCGCACCATCAGTTCACCGGGTTCTCCCGGTACCGTCACTTCATGGCCCTGTTCATCTTCAAGCCATACCTCGGTGTCTGGCATCGCAACGCCAACAGAAGTCGGTTTGGCATCAATCAACTCCGGCGGCAGATACGCCACCCGCTTGCACTCAGTAAGTCCGTACATCGAGTACAAGCGGGCGCGAGGCATGACCGTTCGGAGCCGACGAATGTGGTGCTCAGGCAACGCCTGCGCCGTGTTGGTAACGTACCTCACGGAAGAAAAATCGTGCTGTTCCAGGTCTTTCAGATTGAGCAGGATCGCACTAATGGTCGGGACGATAGGCAGTCCCGTTACGCGCTCACGTGCCACCAATTCGATATAGCGGTACGGATAGAGAAACTGCCTTTCCAGAACGACAGTCCCGCCGAACTTGAACGCCATGAGGACTTGATACAGACCATAGTCAAATGCGAGCGGAAGCGGACTCAGGATGACATCTTCCTCGGTGTTGCCGAGGTATGTCGTAATCGAGGTTGCCGCGGCGATCATGTTTGCATGCGTGAGCATGACTCCTTTTGGCATTCCCGTCGAACCAGAGGTGTAGATCAAACTCGCCAGGTCGATGCTTATTGTTGGGTTCTGTGGCCTAGTCCCGGGATGAACTGCCACCAGATCGTCAAGCCGATGCAGCCTCTTTTCGGCCAGCCGAACGGCGTCTGCGATGGGTTCACGCAAGACCACATCGCTAGAGTCAACGAGAATTATGTCGGAGAGCTCGACGCAGCCAACCAAGTCA
>JAKLHS010000085.1 GCA_022710025.1 Caldisericota bacterium
GCAGCTTGGACATTGCTGTCAGCGCTGGGTATACGCGCACGCGGACCGCAGCTCGTCTCCTGTCCTACGTGCGGAAGGTGCGAGGTCGCCGACATGCTGGGGCTCATCGCGCAGCTTGAAGCACGGGCCGGCGAAATCGCAAAACCTGTTACTGTTGCATTAATGGGGTGCGTCGTCAACGGCATCGGCGAAGGCCGAGACGCTGATGTAGGAATCGCATGCGGACGTGACGAAGGGGTGCTCTTCGTGCGAGGCAGACCAGTTCGCACCATCAAACCGGAAGCATTCATCGACAGCCTGATCGCTGAGGCCAACAAACTCTAGCGTTTCCTTCCATGAACAGGGAGGCATTTTTTTTGGAGATATTTTTGGCCTTCTTGATTTTTTTGGTTTCTTTTGTAAGTTCATCTTGCGGGGGCAATCCGACGAGGTGCGTAGATGGGCAAGCTCAGGATACCAGATTCAACAGACAGGCTCACGTCACGACAACGCGAGTTCCTCAGCGCGCTGACCGATCTCTATGTGGCTCGTGGGCAGGCGGTATCGTACGAGGACGTTGCGGATGAGATGAAGGTCAGTAAGTGGACAGCCTATGACATCCTGCATGACCTCTACGAGCGTGGTTTTCTGAAGATACAGCACGCCCTGACGCCTGGCAGAGGACGTTCGCGCGTTCTGTATGCGCCGGAGTGGGATCTCGGGGCGCCGGCACCGGCGCGGCAGTCGGACGGCACCACTGAAACTACCGCGCTCGCGTGGCTGCGCGAGAAGGTGGATCAATACTCAATGCATACGACGTCTGATTCCATGCGGATCCTCGCTCGCGCCATCATCGGTGAAGGCAATCCCTTCCGTGTTGTGCTGTCCGTTTGCGTACTGCTTGTTCTTTTTGCAGGCGCATTCGAGATGGACATGGAACAACTGATTCATGTCAGACGATTCATCGCCTCGACGCTCTCTTCCGGCACGATCCTCGGAGTGCTGGGCGAGGCGATGTTTTCGATGATGTGTGATGAACAATGGCTGATGGAGAAGCTGAACTTGCCCCCCGAGTCGATTTCCCAATTTGCCATGTGCGAGCAGTCGTTTCGCTCCAGCATGACGCGACTGAGCGAGGGAGACAGACGAGTCATGGTATCTGTCGTCAGAAAAGCAGTGATGCCGTAACAAGTCGTCCAGAAGGAGGCGATGAAGAATGAGCGTGAGGGAGAATGTGGAAAGGCTGGCAGCGGCGAAGGTCATCGACAGCGCGGTCAACGATCTCAAAAAAGATCCCGAACACTATCTGGCGGCTTCCATCGACAGGATCGCGAGGGCAGCCGAGAAGCTTCCTCTGCAGCCTACGGCCAGGAAGCAGGTGGGTCGGATCCGGTCCATGATGAATGCGGATAGCATGGGGAAACGACTGTTCATCGACATCCTGAAGGACACGGATGCAGAAGTTCTGAAGACCCTGATGAAGGATTTCATCGTCGAGAGTGTCTGGTTGGGAGTACACACCGAACGCATGATCAGCGCGCGCGAAGGGTTCAGCGTTCCCTGGTTCATGCTCATCGATCCCACGGAGCGGTGCAACTACACGTGTGCCGGTTGCTGGGCCGGATCCTATCAGCAGGGACGAGAGATGCCGTTTGAGACGTTCAACCGCGTGCTGAGGGAGGCAGAAGACCTCGGGATCCATTTCGTGGTCGTGTCCGGCGGCGAGCCCACATGTTATCCTCGGCTTCTCGATGTGTTCGATGCGCACAAGCAGGTCGCTTTCATGTTCTACACCAATGGCTTGCTCTTCACGCAAGACTTCGTAGACAGACTCAGGATCGCCGGTAACGCTGTTCCGTGTTTCAGCGTGGAAGGCTTCCGAGAGAAAACGGACCAGCGTCGCGGGGAGGGAGCCTGGAACCGGGTGATGCTGGCCATGGACCGCTGCAGGAAGGCGGGCGTGCCCTTTGGTTACTCTGTCACAGAGACAGGTCAGAATGTGGATGAGGTGACGAGCGACACGTTTGTCGACCACATGGTGGACAGGGGAGCGAAGATCGGATGGTATTTCCAGTACATTCCAATCGGCCGCGCTCCGGATCTTGGCATGATGCTGTCACCTGAACAACGCATGACGTCCTATCGTCGCATCCATGAGCTGCGCGCCAGCAGACCGGTGTTCCTCGCTGATTTCTGGAATGACGGGCCATACACCGGAGGGTGCATAGCCGGTGCACGGCGTTACTTCCACGTTACGGCAGATGGCAATGTCGAGCCCTGCGCGTTTATCCACCTGGCGCAGGGGAACATCAACGATATGTCGCTCAAACAGGCTCTGCAGCTTCCGTTTTTCCAGGAGATGCAGAAGATCCAGCCCTATTCCGACAATGCTCTTGCGCCCTGTATTCTGATAGACCATCCCGACTACTTCAGGAAGATCGCCGCGATGCCGGGCGTGAGGGGGACTGATGAAACAGTCGAGAACATGAGCGGTGAGGTAGGCGAGCATCTGGATAAGCTCTCTGCCGCTTGGGAGGAAATTTCACGTCCTGTCTATGAACATGACTTCTCTGCAGAAGCCAGGAAGTTCTCGGATCTCAAGAAGCAGAAGGCAGAGAACATCAGGAGGCATGGTGGGGACATGCATGCTTTTTACAAGGATCCTACCGTCGAAAAGTAATATCCCCGCGGAATCCGACGCCCTGTTTCTCAGCGGAAGCGGTTCGTGGCCTGCATTTTCTGGGCCAGCTTGCAAGTTGGCTCTCTTTTGGCTATATCAGCATATTGATGGTGTCGAAACGGCTCGTTGACGGCTTTCTCCTTACTTTCTCAGAAGCGCCGGTTTTTCTGTTGCTGTGTCAGAGCCCGTATTCCCGCTTCTTCCGGAGGAGAATAGTCGTTCGAGCTGTCGTGAACGTCTATGACGACGCAGCAGCTATGATCTCTGCTCGGCACTTCCCCGTATTGCCGCCAACGCTTTCTTCAGACGAGCATGGATAGTGTCGGCGTCAAGGACCATGAGAAGCCGGACGATCTCCGGGCCGTCCTTTGAGCCGAAAAGCGCCACGCGGATCGGAGTATAGAGCTTCCGTGGAGCAAGCGGGATCTGATTGCGCAGATCTTCTACCCAATCGTTCATAGCCGCTTCTCCCCCATTAAAGGGAATACGGTCAAAATGATCGAGCAGATAAGACAGCACCTGCTCTGCCTCAGGAGAAGACCCGATGGCCCGCGATGCGTCGTCGGAGATGGCGACATCGGGTTGAACGATATTGCGCGTGAGGCGGAAGAGGTCGGGGAGAACCTGCGCATTGCCTTTTGTCAGCTCGATGGCGGTCAGGATGGTTTCCGTGGCAACACCATCGAAAGCAGCATGATACTGCTCGCCGAAATCCCGTTCCAAGATGGGCAAGATGTCGGCAGCCGGCTTTTTGCCCAGATACATATGGTTCATCCATGTCAGTTTTTTCTTGTCGAAGACAGCTCCCGACTTGCCGATTCCGTCAAGGGAAAACTCTGCGATGAGCTCTCGGTCGGTAAAGAACTCTCGGTCGTCTTTCGGCGACCAGCCCAGCAGTACCAGATAATTCAGCAGCGCCTCGGGCAGGTAGCCCTCAAGGCGGTACTCACCGACAGAAACCGCTCCATGCCGCTTCGACAGTTTGCTGTGGTCG
>JAKLHS010000086.1 GCA_022710025.1 Caldisericota bacterium
CGGCATATGCGGCGAGCACGGAGGAGATCCGAGCTCGATAGAGTTCTGCCATCTTTCCGGTCTTGACTATGTTTCCTGCTCGGCACCACGCGTACCGATCGCCCGCCTTGCGGCCGCACAGGCCGTTATACACAACAAGCCGTCGGTTGGCTGACAGACACGACCGCAAATATGCTGCCTATCACAAACTACAGGGATAGGGAGAGAAGGCTGCTCTCGTCGGGAGCAGCCTTCGGCATTGCCAGCAGGGGACGGTTGATACCGGAGGAAGACGACCCGATCCGATCACCTTTCCAGAAAGACCGGGACCGGATCATTCACTCCACGGCGTTCAGGCGTCTTCAGTACAAAACCCAAGTGTTCATGGCGCCTAAGGGAGATGAAATCCGCACACGCCTGACCCACACCCTGGAGGTTGCTCAGCTGTCCAGATCCATTGCGGACGCATTGGGCCTCAATGAGGATCTGGCCGAGGCAATAGCACTGGGGCACGACCTCGGACACGCACCGTTTGGGCATATCGGAGAGATGATCCTCAATGCCAAGATCAAGGGTGTCGACTCCGGGTTGTGTTTCGAGCATGCACTGCAAAGTCTGCGCGTGGTCGACAAGCTGGAACGGAGGGAACGCGGAGGCGAAGAGGTTTTGTTTGGACTGAACCTGACCTATGAAACGCGCAATGGCATTGTATCCCATAGCAAAGGGCTGGCGGAGATGAGCAAACTCGAGGACATGCGGAGTCCCCAGACCATGGAAGGCCAGATTGTCAGATTATGCGATCGCGTGGCCTATGTGAACCATGATCTCGATGATGCCGTGCATGCGGGCATTGTCGATGTTACGGATATTCCGGGATCAGTGCGACGCACGTTGGGAGAGTTTTATTCCCAACGTCTCGAGACGATGGTCGTGGATATCATCCACACCAGTTCCTGCAGGGGAGAGATCGCGATGAGCCCGGAAGTCAGGGATGCCATGGACAGCCTCATGCTGTTTCTCAAAGACAGAGTGTACCTGCACTCAGAGCCAAAACTGGAAGAAGGCAAGGCCGGTGACTTGTTGGCCCGCATCTTCGATTTTTGCATATCAGACGTGCAACGTCTCGGGCCGTATCTCCGCGAGCACCCAGAGACGTATCGGGCCGAAGATCCGGTAGCGATGTTGTGCAGCGACATCCGCATCGCTGCTCAGGTCGTTACAGATTATGTTGCGTCCATGACGGATCGCATGGCGCTCCATGTCGCTCAGGGTCTCGTTATGCCGCATATTTACATCTAGCCGCAGTCATTGTGTTGGATCCGTGAGGAGGTCGGAAACAATTCCGGCCTCCTCTTTCGTATACCTGAACGGAAGTCTCCCATGGACTATAAGGAATACATAGCGCTCGTCAACGCAAAAATCGGCATCCTAGACGTGATCGGTCACTACGTCAAGCTCCACAGGCAGGGACGCAACTACGTCGGCCTGTGTCCGTTTCACCATGAGAAAACGCCGTCGTTTACCGTCAGCCCGGACAAGGGGATGTTTTACTGTTTCGGATGCAAAGCATCCGGGGACATGCTGACCTTCGTTCGCAGAGTGCACAATGTGTCTTTGCCGGAAGCGGTCGAGGTAGTTGCGAAAGAATTCAATGTCGAACTCCCCCCGTGGCACTTGTCCACGGCTGCCTCCAGAGAGCGGCAGGAACTCCTGCTAACCATCAAGACCGCTGCCGCTGCATTTGCAGCTGCTCTCGCCGACCCTGCCGCCTCAGAATGCCAACAGTATGTCGGGAACAGGAACATCCCGTCCGACGCAGTGGAAACTTTCGGACTGGGATACTGCCCACGAGATATTCGAAGCATCGTCACGTTCTGCTCCGAGCGCGGTGTGACGGAGGACAATCTGATCCGGGCCGGCATTATCCAGCGCCATACAGGGGGGTTACACACACCGTTCTCACATCGGTTGATGTTCCCGATCTGGGATGCCATTGGGAACGTTATCGCTTTTGGCGGACGCGCTATCGACGCAACCATGCCGAAGTATATCAACAGTCCGGAAACCCCGCTGTTCGCCAAGAGACGGACGCTGTACGCGCTTCCGCTAGCCGAACCGTCCATACGTAAGACGACGATAGCCATCGTGGTAGAGGGATACATGGACGCAATCTCCCTGCATGCCTCCGGGTTCGGCAATACGGTAGCTTCGCTGGGAACAGCTTTTACCGACGAGCAGGCAACGCTGCTGCGCCGCAGCGCGTCCCGTGTACTGTTGAATTTCGACAGTGACGAGGCCGGACAACGTGCAGCCCGCCAGGCTCTGTCCATTGCAGACCGCACTGGACTCGATGTGGCCATCGTCCGTTTATCTGGCGCCAAGGACCCCGACGAACTGGTGCACGAGCCAGATGGCAAAAATCAGTATCAGAAAGCGCTGGACGATGCCACGCGGATAGGAGACTTCCTGATCGACACGGTATCTGCTGGCAAGGATCTATCGTCACTGGCTGGACGACGAACATTCGTCCAAGAGATGATGGAATCTGTAGACTCCCTGCAAGATTCACTTCTGCGGACACAGTTGTTGACGAAAGTGGCCCAACGTGTGGGATTGCGTGAAACCGAGGTTGCCGCCCTTTACCGGAAGGGAGTCGCGCGTAGTGATGTCGTTGCGCCAGCAGACCCGTGGAAAATCCCACGTAAGAACTTGAGACACCCGGGGTTGCCAGCCAGCGGCTCCCTGGAATCTATCCGTTCTTTGATCGAGCTAGAGCTGATGGCTGCATTGGTTCAAAACCTGGACAAAGCTGGGGAGCTTGTCGCATGCATGGAGGATTCCCTTGTGCGGGACGAAACCTGCCGGGAGATCCTGGCCGTGCTCCGCCGAGACGCTGCAGGAGGCGTGCCGAGTATTTCCTCTCTCGTCGCGCAACTTGGATCAGAAGCAGCGGCGCTCGTCAGTCAATGGAGCCTCGAACCAAGTAAGGGAGATTGCCGGGACGCGGGAGAAACAATAGTGCATAAGCTGGACTATCGGGGAGCAGAGGAGACGATCGAACGTCTTCGATCGCTATCGTCACAAGAGGAACAACAGGGCACAATGCCGCATGCCGAAGGAGTGAAACATGACTAAGAAGGAATCAGCTCCAAAAACCGGGGCACAGGAAGAAAGACGAACAGAGCCGTCACGAGCAACCCGCTCGAAGACGGTCGCACGGTCGCATTCCTCAAGCCGGCCGGCACCGTCCGTCATAAAGACACAACAAGCACGAGATCGCTCGCTGCGAAAGGACTCCGGGCATCCGGCTCCTTCCCACACGCTGCAGCGGTCTCCCCATGCTTCGACGCACGTCGAGAAAACCGACGTCAGGAAGAAACAGGACAGGGAACTGGATGCGGCAGAAGCAGAAACTGATGCGGAACTTGATGAAGAGCGGGAACCCACCCGTGAGGAAGAACCTGCTGTTGAGCCCCCTCTGCCAAAGCGTCATGAACTGGCCGAGTTGTTGGAGGAAGCCCGTCAGGAGGGCGTTCTCAATTATGAAAAGGTCATGGATGCCCTTGAGAAGTATGACATCCCAGTGGACGAGCTGGATGCTTTCTATGAGCGTATGAGCTTTGAAGG
>JAKLHS010000087.1 GCA_022710025.1 Caldisericota bacterium
TTCCTGCAGCACGATCCGGAAATGTTCGCGCTGTATGCCAGCCTGGGGATCGTGATCCTCTGCGCGACGGTCATCGGCTTCGTGCTGCCGGCGATGCTGCATCCGCTGCTGATGCCGTGCGTCCCATTAGTGGTCGGCGTGCTGGCCGGGCGGGCGCTGGGGTGTTTTCATCGGCGAGGATGAGGCATTACACTGCGACGAGATCGGTGCGATTCGCCGAAAGACAGGTGCACTTTGATTGCCAGTGTCATGCGCATAACAATCAAGCTATTCTGGATAAGTCCTGTTCAACCAAGTGAATGAGTCTCGGAGCGAGCTGGCCGCTGACTCTTACGGTGCCATTCGAGGTGAAAGCTAGCAGCCCCTTCACCCCCTCATAAATCAGCTCGTAACTGGCCGACTCAATCTTGTGAGGGACGCCTTCCAGAATGGTCAGCTTGTCGAGAGTGATGCCTTGTTTCGAGGCAAACTCCATGCGTGCGACGAGGTCCTTCCCCAAGACTGCACCAATGACTTTCAGACCAATCAGCTTGATGGTTTCGATTTTTTCAAACACTGTCGTGGGCTTGCTGTTTTCAAAAGTTACGGGCTTACACGTGAACCCAAGGCCCACTAGAGCCTCAATGGCATTCAGCAGGTCACGGATGCTCCGTCCGGCGTTCTCTATCCGCAGGAACGTAACCCCTTCGATGCTGACAATGGCAAAGTCAGTGAAGTTGACGGTGGCGACTTCCTGGTAGGACGGGGTCCCGTGGTCGTCGAACTGCGCAATGACGACTTTCGAGCGCCAAAGGAACCGATAGATGAATGCCCCCAATGAGCCCTCAACCCTCATGAATCCCTGGTTGGCATTTGCAACAAGGGGATGTTTGGCAATGACGCCGGAAAAGTCCGAAGCCCCGCTTGGGAGTTGGATGCGATACCAACGATATCTAGTTAGCATCGCCGTCTCCCACGCTTATTTTCTTAAACTCTTCGCGTAGTTGCGTCACCAACTCCCGCGCCTTGGTTTCAACAACAAGAGAGATTTCATCTATCTCGTATTTGAACGGCGGACGCCTGCGAGAAGCCAGCTTTCCGTCCTCGAGCGGATAGACGCCGCTCAAAATGAACGAGAACCCGGTGCAGTCCTTCGGGTTAGTAAAGGCCGCTTCAATATCGTAGTCATGGCCAGCGCCTGCAATTTCTCGGGCGCCCCAAGCAATCTTGGTGATGTAGTAGTCATCCTTGTCTAGGAGCTCGTTCAGTATTTCAGAACGGGTTACCCCTTGGCCGCGCAGATGCACCCGCTCAACATGGGTCTCAGCATCTACTGTGTCGCCATTCTCATCGCCCCCCTCATCACTATCGAGCGCATCAGGTTTAGCCTTGAAGACATACACGGCGGTAACGTCGCTTTGTTGGTACCCGGGCAGCTTGAAGGCTAACTCGTGAAAGAACTTCGAGCGAAGTCGGGCGGAGGGCACATCAAAGAGAGAGACAGTGACCTTACTGAGTTTGGTATCTGATGCCTTCTCGAGTTTCGAAATCAACTCTTCAGTGACGTCGTTCAGGTATTCGTTATGCGTGTTTCTGACGGTGTATCCGTCGTCTGTTTTGATCAGTTCGATAGTGCCGTCACGCTCCTGCCTTTGGGCGAACTCGCTGACTTTGTAATCCACCGTCGAATACTGGATCGTAAGGCTTACCTTGCCGCCGTCACGAGCGACCTGGACGACTTCACCTGACTTCTCCAACTCTTCCTTGAGTTGCTCGACTGCGACTTGTAGGTGGTCCTTGTCGACATTTCCATTTACATCCATTGACGTGATGCGTTCCCGTCTCGGGGCGATACCAAGGCGGGCGGCAATATCCTTGTGATCTTGGTAGTCGTGAATCTGCCTCGCAAAGTAGGCCGCCAGATTTTCTCTGGGGGTTTTCTTGCTCACGACAATGTTCCGTCGCTCAAACAGGCACATGATGGTCTGGGTGTCGACCTTGTGCTGGTTCAGGGCATCAAAGACATTCTTGTCGGATGCGTAGTACAGAGAGGGGCCGTGGAGTCTTCTCTTCATGAGCGCCACCCCATATCACCTGGGTTGTAGGTAGTCGTTACGCTTGTAATTCGGTCAATTCCAATTTTGTCCAAAATGGCTTCTCGGGCCGGATCGAATCCCCAAGACTTCACATATTTTTTCTTGGCTTTATCAAAAACCGACTTCAAGTCATCGATGGTGCTGCCATTAGTCACCCGGACGCGAATCTGCTGGTCGCGCTCGAGCATCTGGTACCTAGAGAGGCAATCGAGGAAATACTCAAACTCCTCGGGGCTAGCGCCCGGCCGGTTGTAGTAGATGACGAAGCCGGGGTCGCAATTAGTTGCCTCGCCGTGCCGGAGGATGAGATATGGCCCAGTAAGCGACTCAACGGTTGCCGCTTGGCTTGCGCCGTCTCCATGACGGCGAACCATCACCAAATCCGGGTAGTAGAAGGTGTATTCCTTTGGAAGTTCTTCCTCATCCCGTAGGCGGATGATGTCGTTGCCGATGCTGTACAGTCTTTGAATGTCTTCGGGTCCAAGGAAATGGATGATTGCCCCGGCGGGAAGGGGGAGGTTCTTCAGGTCCATCTTTGCGATGGTGTCGGAGAAGGATTGGGTGAATTTATTGTCATGGTTGTGGACAAACAACAATCCGCGAACCTCGTGGGCCTCATCTGCCAATACCGAATACTTGCTCCGCCAATCTTCAGATTCCTTGGCACACTCTATTGTCATGCTCAATGACTTGAAGGCTCCCCTGAGCTTGGTGGACGTGATGCTCTTCTGAGCGTAGCTTTTCAGGTCTGTATGAAGGTAGACCATTTTCCCGATGTAAGGGTCGTTGTAACAGAAGACGACGTCCCCAGGATGCGACTCCTTGGGTTTGGGGTCTTTGCCGTCGCTCTTATGCTCGGGATTCGAGCACTTGAAGTTGTCGTCGTGTTTGGAATGCTTCGTCCACAAGAAGTGTTTGAAGATGTCTTTGGATAGCCTCGTTGCTATCTCACCGATATTGATTGTCTCAGCCACCTTTCCTCCGCAATCCTTATGAAAACTCAAAAAAGCCTTCTTGTGCGCACAAATACGCAGGCCAAAAAGGAAGGCAATATGCTAACGGAAATCGTCCGACAAAGCCCATTGCTTGGCTGGTCGATGTAGGAGGCGGCTGCTATCGGGTATAGACCAGACGAATATTGGATCGGTACCATCGGCAGCTCAGGTCTAGGTTTGTTCGACGCCTGCCCTACGCCGGTGGCGCTTGATCACCAGCTGCGGCCAGCGGGCAAGCGTTGGATAAAGCTCAGGCCGAGGTGCCGTCGCCAGACCCGCCTTGTCAAAGGTCCTCTCGGTGATGCACAGCGGTCAATCAATCCGATCCGATATGTCATGCAACGGGGAATGTTTCTAGCGGTCTATTTCCTGATAGCGAAATCCCCCTCTCAAGTCCGCCATTCCCACGAGACACCACAACCTCGGCTGCCTATCCTCCAGTCATGTGCTCGCAAGAGCAATACGCCGCCAC
>JAKLHS010000088.1 GCA_022710025.1 Caldisericota bacterium
TCATCTTCACCGACCCCGAGATCAGCGTCGTCGGCAAGCGGGAGAGTGACTTGAAGACAGCGGGCACCCCCTACAGGGCGGGCACCTTCCCTGTCTCTGCCAGCGGCAAAGCCAGGACCATGGATGAAAGCGTCGGTTTCGCCAAAGTGCTGAGCCATGCGGAGACGCACGAGATCCTAGGTGTCGCCCTCTACTGCCCGGAGGCCACCGACCTCGTCATGGAGGCCGTGCTCGCGGTTCAGCGCGGCATGACCGCTGAGATGCTGCTGCAAGCTATTCATCCGCATCCGACCATGACCGAGATGATCATGGAGGCAACCGAAGGTTCCGTTGGCCGACCGATCCAGCTGTAAATAGCGTCAACGCTCTATAGACGCAGCCTCTCCACAAAGGAGGCTGCGTCTAAGGCTGTGATCACTTTTTGAGCAGTTCTTTGTCCTTCAGGTACTGGAGAGCCACATCTATCGGCGTTTTTCCCTCGACGACAACAGCATAGTTCAGGTCGATGATATCTTCAGCCGTCAACGTTTTCGTAAGCGGTTCCAGGATCCCCGGTATTTCGGGGTATCTGGCGAGCACGTCCTTTTGAATGCACAGCGCCGGATTGCATATCGGGAAGAAGGATCTGTCGTCTACAAGAACCTGCAGATCGAACTTCCTGAGCAACCCGTCCGTCGAGTACACCATCGCGTCATGGGTTCCCGCCCTGCGATCGCCATGCCGACCGGAACCGCGATACTCGTGGCCGCGAGTAAGGCAATGGTCACCATCGCCATATGCTGCAATGTGCGCTGGATCAGGTCGGCTCCGTATACGACGACAAACTCGATAATCGGCATATTTACCCCTTCCGGACTAGCTTATATGACAAGCGCGGAAATCATACAACTTCGCGCGTACCCGGATTGGCATCTACCGGATCGTCCCGGCTTCAGATGACGTCTCCCGCACCCGGTGGTTGTCGGAATTTGATGAGGGAGGGTTACTGAAGACAGTCTTTTACCTTGCATATGATTGTCCAGACGAGCTCCCCACATGGATGCACCCGAATTCTTTTCCGCATATACTTGTAATGGTATCACCTATCCGGAAACCCTCGAGGCGCGCATGAATACGATCCGCAGGAAAGAATCGCTCGGAAATGACGTCATGAGATACGTTATTGACGCTCCTCTTGTCGCAATGCACCGCAAACCAGGACAATTTGTCATCGTGCGAGTCACGGATCATGGCGAGCGTATTCCGCTGACTGTCGCAGACGCGGATCCCGAGAGAGGAACTATCACGCTTATCGTGCAGGCCGTCGGCAGGACGACCCGCGAAATGGCGCTTCTGCAGCCGGGGGATGCCTTGCATGACGTGGTCGGGCCGCTTGGACGTCCTACGCATGTCAGGATGTTCGGGAGTGTCCTGTGCGCAGCCGGCGGTATCGGAGCGGCACCCCTGTACCCTATCGCCAAGGCGATGAAAGACGCCGGAAACCAGGTCGTGACTGTGCTCGGCGCCCGTACCCGTGAGCTTCTCATTCTGGAGGATAACCTGCGTGCGGTGAGCGATCGAGTCATCGTGACCACGGATGACGGCTCCCAAGGTCTGAAGGGGCTCGTCCCCGATGCAGTGCAATCGCTTGTTGCAGAAGGGAATCATTTTGACCAGGCAGTCGTCATTGGTCCACCCCTCATGATGAAGTTCACGTCTCTCCTCACGAAGGAGCTGGGGATTCCGACGATAGCCTCCCTCAACCCGATCATGATCGACGGCACAGGCATGTGCGGAGGGTGCCGCGTCATCGTCGGCGGCAAAACGGAATTTGCCTGCGTCGACGGTCCAGAATTCGACGCTCATCAGGTCGACTGGGATACGCTCGTCCGACGGCTTGGGACCTACAGGGAAGCGGAACGGGCGTCCTGTGAGCGGTTTGAACATGAGTGCATGATCGACACTCACGGGAAGGAGTCCCGATGAACGCGGCCGAGCGCATGAAACTGACCCCAGTCCAGATGCCAGAACAGGAACCTTCCGAGCGTGTCCGGAACGTACGTGAAGTGCCGCTGGGTTTCACGCCGGCGATGGCCGTCTCCGAAGCGCAACGATGTCTCCATTGCCAAAACCAGCCGTGCGTTACGGGCTGCCCTGTCAATGTACGCATCCCCGCGTTTATCCAGGCTGTCGAGGATGGTGACTTCGCAAAGGGCATCGCGATCATCAGGGAGACCAATCTCTTGCCCGCCGTCTGCGGTCGCGTATGCCCCCAGGAAGAGCAGTGTCAGAAGGAGTGCACGGTTGGCAAAGCGCATCGGGATGTCGCTCAGGCTGTCCAGATCGGCAAGCTGGAGCGGTTCCTTGCAGACTGGGAGCGTGCGCATCACACCGCCGTCGATCTCCCCAAGGTCCCTTTGACCGGCAGGAAAGTAGCCGTTATCGGCAGCGGGCCAGCCGGCCTCACTGTTGCAGGAGACCTTGCCAGGCTCGGTCACGCGGTCACTGTCTTCGAGGCTCTTCACATGCCCGGCGGCGTACTGGGGTATGGCATCCCCGAGTTTCGTCTACCCAAGGAGATCGTATATGGCGAGGTAGAGTACCTGTCATCGCTGGGGGTCGAGTTCCGGTACAACACCGTTATCGGCAAATCGCTGACCATGGACGAGGTACGGGAACAATACGATGCTGTCTTCATCGGAAGCGGCGCCGGCCTCCCCAACTTTCTCGGCATCCCCGGCGAGAACCTGCTCGGTGTTTATTCCGCTAACGAGTATCTGACCCGTGCAAACCTCATGCACGCCTACGACCCCGACGCGGATACCCCCATCCTGCGAGGCAGGGCAGTAGCTGTTCTCGGCGGGGGGAACGTCGCTATGGATTCGGCGCGGACGGCCCTGCGACTGGGAGCCGACAGAGTCATCGTCGTCTACCGCCGTTCGGAACAGGAGATGCCTGCCCGCAGAGAGGAATATGTACATGCCATGGAGGAAGGTGTCCAATTCAGCTTCCTGCAGAATCCCATCGAGATCCTGGGCAACGACGAAGGCTGGGTGACCGGGCTCAGAATCCAGCAGATGCAACTCGGCGAGCCGGATGCGTCCGGACGCAGGCGCCCTCTTCCCGTCCCGGGACAGACGAGCGACATGCCTGCGGACGTCGTGGTGGTGGCGATCGGCAACAACCCGAACCCGCTGATCCCCTCCGTTCTTCCGGGGCTTGCCACAGACAGCCACGGGGCTATCGTCACGGACAGCGAGACCATGGAGACCTCTATCCCCGGCGTGTATGCAGGCGGAGACATCGTTCTCGGTGCCGCAACCGTCATCCTTGCCATGGGGCAAGGCAGGAAGGCCGCGCGCGCCATCCACGATCGTCTTGCCCGCCGGCAAGCGGGCAATGGACATCCGGAGTCACCGGAGTGACATCCACTGTGCACCTTGCATTCACGCTCATCTGAGAGAAAATGAACAGGAATGACTCCGGGGAGGTGCAACGTGACGGATGACACGTTGTTCGACAGCAAGGCAGAGACATATGACAGCTGGTACA
>JAKLHS010000089.1 GCA_022710025.1 Caldisericota bacterium
CATGCCGTCCAGAGTAGAATCATCGGCATTCATGACAACGGTTTTTCCGCTTCCGTCCATACCAACAAATCCTCGCATCACATCGCGAATGAGATGCTCGGAGCCGAACTCCTCCAAGTGTTGCAGGCCAACAGAGACCACGATGGACATATCACAGCGGACAAGCGAAAAAAGCCGCCGGAAACCACCCGGTTCGTTTTCGGCAAGTTCGACGACGAAGACGCGATGTTCAGGTCCAAGCTGCTCACGGATCACACGGCAGATTCCCATGGCCGTGTTGTAGCTTTCCGGAGTCATCAACGTCTCGAACCGCAACGCAAGTAGATGCGTCAGGAAATATTTGGTGCTCGTCTTGCCATAACTCCCCGTAATGCCGATGACCGTCGGTTGCAGCTGCGCCAACTTGCCGCGCGCATCCCGCATGTACCACTGTCGGATCCCCGACTCGAGCGGTTCCATCACGTACCTGCTTACCAGCAGGATAACCGGCGCCAGAATGGGCAGGAAGATTGAGAAAAACAACGTTTCCCAGCCATTGACTACGACAGGAACGATCGATATGGCCACAACCAGAACGGTACTGCAGATCAACAGACGACTGGCACGTGGCGTCATCACGAGTGGCTTTTTGGCGGGAATCCCCGTCAAACATCGTTCCCTCCAAAATCCCCACAAGCCGAATACTGCAGCAACAGAAGCAGTGACGACGATCGCCCGTGTCGTACCCGGTCCCACGGCGAGTACAATGACACCCAGTACTCCAAGTCCATCCAACGGCTCATTGGCAAAGAGTCGACGAGGATGAGCAGCGACCCAATGTCCGAAACGACGAGGATCGTATTCCTCAAGTTGCAGCATATGGAGCAGATATCTCAGCCGCGCAACGGTCAGCGACAAACAGACAAACAGGGCGACGGATCCTGCGATCTGCCCGGCAACGGGATTCACGGTCGATCACTCTCCCGCGTACCGCCAAGAAACGACCGGATGACTGCATTCACAAACCCGGGACTGTCGAGATAGCAGAAATGCCCTGCGCCAGCCACGGCAATGAGGCGAGAGCCTGGTATCAGACGCTCCATGGTCCGTCCGTCCGCAATAGGCGTTTCTTCGTCCTTTTCTCCCCAGATGAGCAGAACCGGCGCTGCTATCGTCGGCAGATCCTGTGAAAGGTCCTGGTTGACGATTTTGACCATGGACGATCGCATGACTCCCGAGACTGCTGCATAGTCGGCGCTGCCAAAACGCCGGGCAAGACGCTCTCGCAGGATGGGTTCCTGTCTGCCCAGCAATCCCGTGCTCAAGATTCGCTTGAGCGTTTTGAACGCGCCCTGCCTGATGCGTCGCCGTAGCGTCATGGGAGGGTTGATCCCCGCGGCGTCGATCAGAACAGCTGCTTGCACGGCCTGCGGCCTATGAGACGCAAGTTGGATAACCAGGCGTCCGCCAAATGAATGACCGACAAAGGTACCCCGTTCCACTCCAAGAGCACGGATTGCGTGCAAGGTGAATTCCGCATATTCCAACGTACCCCACGCTGCCTGTGGCAGGCTGCTTTTACCGAATCCCGGCAAATCCAGCGCAACGACGCGATAAGAATCCCGGAGTCCCAGCACCAACGGCATCATGCTCGCTGCCTGTCCTCCCCATCCGTGCAGGAGGATCACTGGATCGCCGGAACCCTCGTCGATATATGACAGCGTGATTCCGTCGACGACCGTGGTAAGCACGATGGGTCTCTAGATATGTTTTGTGCCGGACTTGCCCTGCAGACCGCCGGTCAGCAGGTCAGAGATGTCATAGCTGACGATGTTGGATCTCCTGTCCTCGAAGGCCTCGCACGCCAGATCAAGCAATCTGGTCAGCAAGTCCCTGTATTGAATCCCTATGGCCTCCCAGAGGTAGAAAGCCAGTGCTCCCGGAATAGTGTTGATCTCGTTGACATATAC
Source organism: Caldisericota bacterium (assembly GCA_022710025.1). Taxonomy (GTDB): domain Bacteria; phylum Caldisericota; class Caldisericia; order Cryosericales; family Cryosericaceae; genus Cryosericum. The sequence continues at coordinate 1,950 of JAKLHS010000089.1, forward strand.
ATCCCCGGAGGCGCCGATGAGAAAATCGACACGGGCTACGCCCCGACAATCAAGCGCGGTGAACGCTTGGCAGGCCAGTTGCTGGATGCGTTGTGTAAGATCATCGCCCAGGTCTGCGGGGACTTTGCGAGCTTCGGCCTTGCGGTGTGTGCCGTCAGTTCCCGGGGTCGCTTTATACCCGACCTTGTACTTGGCGTCATAGTCGAGGAACGTGTGTGTGCTGAAAACCTCTTCGCACGCCGATGCCACGGGCGTTTCATTGCCCATGACCGCGCAATTTACTTCGCGATGCTCCACGATCGCCTGCTCCACGAGAAGTTTGCGGTCAAAGTGACTGGCAACGTCGAGGGCCGTTCGCAGTGACGCCCGATCCGCTGCCCGCGTAATGCCGACGCTTGATCCCAGATTGGCCGGCTTCACGAACACGGGATATACGAGCTGCCGTTCTATATCGTCGATGCACTTGTCCGGGGCATCAGTCCATGCCTTCCTGGTAAACCAGACATAGGGAACGACCGGTATGCCTCTCGACACGTACATCTGCTTCTGCAAGATCTTGTCCATACCAAGTGCAGACCCGGTCACTCCCGCCCCGGTGTACGGTATGCCAAGGAGCTCGAACATGCCCTGCAATGTGCCATCCTCGCCGTTCGTACCATGAGTGCACAACAACGCGATGTCTATATCGAGCGGTATCAGAGCCGGCTGTGCGCGCAGGAATCGGGAACGCCGTTCCTGCACGGCGAGCGTCGATCTGCCGTCAAAAGGCTGGATAATGACATGATGTGCAATCTTTGACACGTTCGCCAGGTTTCGGAAGGAGTCCATCGTCTTCAGTGCGTCACCGGTATACCAGACACCGCTTTTGGCGACATACACCGGGATCACTTCGAATCGCTCGGAATCCAGCGTGTTCATTGCCTGGACTGCGGTGATGATCGATACTTCGTGTTCTACCGAGCGCGATCCGAAGACCACGGCTACTCTTTTCTTCATGCGTCTCTCCTTACAGTGCCCCGGTGAACGATATGCGTTCCGCGAAGTGTGTCGGAAGGTGATCTGCTGTTTTTTCAGTGTAGGCGTTTTAAAGCATTTTGCAACGGAGTGCACATACTGATCGCTTCGTATTTATCGCCTTCCCAGCTCAATGTCGTCCTGCATGTGTAGGAATACGAAACATCCGGAAGACGCGGGGCGTCCAACGGCAAATCATCCACGAACCACGATGGGGACCATCGGCATCACATTTTGGGCCCATGGGGCCGTCTTTCCCAAATGACGGTCGCCCGCGTCTCTGTATGGAACCATTCAATGATGGGAGCGCCCGGAAGGTCCGTCCTTTCCGCATGCACGGCAATACCCGTAGAGAACGAGAGTGTGGTCTGTCACATCGAAGCCGCGTTCCGAGAGTGCCGCACAGGCAGATTTATCCACGGGGCAATCGTCCAGGGGAACGAACGTGTGACAACCGAGACACACAGCATAGTGACGATGAGGTCCGGCAACCAGTTCGAACAGTGCGCGGTCACCGTCGACCAGGGT
>JAKLHS010000009.1 GCA_022710025.1 Caldisericota bacterium
GTGTCTTTAAGGTCATATGTAGTTACGACGATGTCGAATGAAGGAACGTCCGTGGCAAGGACTATGCCGTTTCTGTCCTTGATCTCCCCACGAGGAGCATCGGTACTAATTATACGGAGCCTGTTTTCCTCGGCGACCTGAGCATAATACGATCCCCTGATAACCTGAAGGTAATATAGTCTGCCCACGATGCAGATAAACAGGATAGTGACCAGAGCCAGGAGCGTGAGAAAGCGACGAGTCTGAGTTATCTGCTGTTTATCCATTGGCTTGTTCCAGGGGAGAACGCCTGATGAGATGCCATGTGATCGTGAAACCGACCGCAGTTGCTACCAGTGCGTATGCCAGAAGCGTCTTATTCCCGGCATACATGCCCTTGCCGGAAAACGTGACAAGCGCCAGGGCTGTTGCGACGTATGACGCGGTGAAGACGAAGCGGCTGAGATGGGCCGAGAGCTGTTTCATGTAAGGGGAAGCCCCGCAGATGAGAAGGAAGAGCAATGCGACCGGAAGACAGCGGGACTGGCTGAAGTAGGAAAGGGCGAGCGCGTTGAACAGACTGCTTGCGATTCCCTGCAACAATGAGCGTTGCGATCCATAATAGAAAACCACTGCCGCACCGATCAGGAAGCTTGCTCCGCCGGCAACCGGCAGCCTGACAGCCACGGCTGAGATGAGGACCAGGACGAAAGCTTCTCCGGCGAGCACGCCTGCGAGCATTGCATATTGCTGTCGTGTGGTCATTTGGGTTTGACGGCGACAAGAAGATATCGTGTGGCCCAGATCTGTGCAAACGGCTCCAGTGCGAGATGGGTAGTGCCTGATTGGGTCACCGATGTCACGTGGCCTATGGGGATGTTGGGAGGAAAGGTGGGCGAACTTGCCGATGTGACGATGATGTCTCCGGATTGGAATTCGGGAGTCGGGGAAATGAACGACAGTTCACAGTATTCCCCATCTGTTCCTTTCACGAGCACGTCTTCACCTGTGCGGCGGTTGATGCCGGAGATGACGCAGCGGCTATCGAGAATCGGGATGACAGTAGCACTGGAGGCCGTGGCTCCGCGGATCTTCCCATAGACGTAAAGTTCTCCGTTCGTGTTCATAGCAAAAACACCTGCACCGTCCACGACGCCGAGTGCCGTTCCGCGGTCGATGAAGACATCCATGGATCGCAGCCCGGTTGCACGCCCGACGACCTGAGCAAGTAGAGTCTGTATGGACAATTCCTGCTGCAAGACAAGTTCTTGCTGAAGACGGCTGAGCTCTCGTCGGTCATCCTGGAGCAGATAGAGTCTGGCGGCAAGGTACTGGTTTTCTATGCGCAGTTTCTCATTCTCAGCGTAGATGGTTCGGGCATAGAAAAGTGCCCGCCAGCACGCTGTAACGCTATCCGTTGCGGTTACGACGATCCGGCTTGCGCCGCGCGCCGCGCGCTGGACACCGCTCAAAACAGCTGCACCGAGCGATACGCCGGAAGAGGCAAGCCCGACAATGGTAGCCAGCACAAGAAACAGTGCTATGAGCAACAGACTGGTGAATCTGCGGGTAGGCTTCCGTATCGGGCCGCGCATTCGTTATACAAGCACCTCGTGAAGTGAATCGTAGTTTTCCAGAACCTTGCCGGCGCCTTTTGCGACGCACTGCAACGGCTCTTCGGCTATCGTCACCAGAATACCGGTGCGCGTCGATATAAACTTGTCGAGCCCCATGATGAGGGCTCCACCACCAGACAGCATGATACCGCTGTCGATGATGTCGGCAGCAAGCTCAGGCGGCGTCAGCTCAAGAGCGGATTTTACGGTCGCAAGAATCTGTTCCAGCGGTTCCTTCAGGGCATCGCGGATCTCCTCGCTGGTGACTTCGACGGACTTGGGAAGACCATTGATGAGGTCTCTTCCACGCACTTCGTATGTTCTCTCGTTCTCCAGCGGGTAGGCCGAGCCTATCGCGAGCTTGACCTCCTCGGCCGTTACATCCCCTATGAGCAGGTTGTAGCGTCTGCGAATGTGCGTCGCGATAGCCTCCGTCATCTCGTCGCCGGCGATACGCAATGAGCGTGACGTCACGATGCCTTTCATGGAGATGACCGCGACTTCAGCGGTTCCCCCTCCGATGTCGACGATCATGACCCCGCGCGCATCCGCCACAGGGAGATCCGCTCCTATTGCGGCTGCCATGGGTTCCTGGATGAGCTTGGCTTCACGGGCTCCCGCGTTCAGAGCGGCATCGATAACGGCTTTCATCTCTACTTGCGTAATGCCCGAGGGAATACCCACTAGAACGCGTGGCCGGGCAAACAGCCCGGTTCCTGCGGCCTTGCGGATGAAATACTCGAGAAGTTTTTCCGTGACAGTGAAATCAGCGATGACTCCGTCTCTCAGGGGCCGCGTAACAACGATTGATTGTGGAGTGCGCCCCGCCATTTTCTTTGCCTCGTCACCCACAGCAAGTACTGCCCCGCTTCTCGCGTCTGTCGCGACGATTGTCGGTTCACGGATGACGACGCCCTTATTCTTGACATACACAACAGTATTCGCCGTTCCCAGATCGATTGCCAGGTCCCTTGAGAGAAAAGCCACGACTACCTCCTCAGATCAACATGCAGCTCTTCGCAGAGTGCGTAAAAATCCTTCATTGTGAAGCCGATGACCGTATCCATCGGCCCCTCTATCCGTTCTATGAAGCTGGCTGCCAGTCCCTGCACAGCGTATGCTCCGGCTTTATCACTGTATTCCAGGTTCTTGAAATACGCGGCACGTTCCGGCTCACTCAATGCCCGCATCCAGACAGTTGCGACCGACACTCGCGATGCGGAGATTCCACTCGGCATGACGACGCCGGCAATGGCCGTTATCACCCGATGCTCCCTGTTTTCCAGATAATCTAGCATCTCCCGGGCGCCTGCTTCATCACATGGTTTTCCAAAGATCCTTTCATCGCATGCCACGATGGTGTCTGCGCCGACAACAAAACCTTCGTCAATACGCGCGCTTCCCGCTCGTGCCTTGGCTCTGGCGTTGGTAAGAGCGCACTGCTCCGGATCATCCGTCTGGATTTCGGTGACGTTGATACCCAGAAGTTCAAATGGTACATCCCATTGAGAGAGCATAGTCGCTCTTCGTGGAGAGCCGGAAGCAAGATATACGGTCATACGAGAGTCGAAAAGAACAGGAAAAGCAGTGCAACGCCCACGGTTCCGAGATTCATATTGACCGTCAGGCCCAGGCGTACCTCCATGAACCCCAATTGCAGGGTAAAGTCGGGGATCCCGAAATGGATCCCTGAGCGCATGAAGGGATAATACGTTCCCAGGACTTCGCCAAGCACCGAACCGAGGATTGCCCCGGCAATCACAAAGATTATGGATATCGTGCGTTCTTTCCTTCTCACCGTCTCTCCATGGTCGCACCGCCGTGCAGAGCTCGGCTCAGGCGAGACAGGACAGCAAGCGACACTGCTCCGACGAGATACCCCGCTGCCCCCCCCGCCACTACCAATGCAGGCAGGTAATACCATAGTGTACCAACGGTGTTCGTAATCAGCAAGAGCAGATATTGCGATATGTTGTTGCAGACTCCGCCGATGGTACTGAGGGTAGGTACTCCGATTCGTTTCTTGGATAACGCTCGGAGCGTGATCATGGCTGCAATTGCCCCCAGACTGCCGGCAAGGGACAGGAGGGACGTTATGCTCATCAGATTGCCCTTCAAAAGACCCGTGGCAATGACACGCAGCACTACGAGCACAGCGGCAGCCCATGATCCATATATCTCAAGGCATAGCATCGTACTGACCTGTGAAAGACCCAGTTTAGCTCCTGGCAGGAACGGTAGAGGCGGATCGAAGTAGTTGATTACGATTGCCACAGTGACGAGCAGCGCAAATCGGAGCATGTCCTGCGTCCCGCGCAGTTGTTTATTGAGTGAGCGCATCGATGCTTTGGCTGCCTCTCTCAATCGTTATCACGAGGTGATTTGGTACACAGATGATCTGGTCGCCAGGACTGTAAGCGGCTCGCGTGTGAACGCAGATCTGATCGGGGCAGGTGGCCTTGACGACACGAACGGCTCCCTTCCCGTCGGCCACGACCTCAACGTCGCCGAGAAACCCATGGATATGCAAGGTGCTCGGGTTTGATGATGTCAAATCGACAGTTGCCACGATCGTTCCATCTACACGGATGTAAGCAGCGGATCCCTTCACTTGGTGCGTCAATACCCATACCACCAGCAGCATTGCGGCCGCGCATACGATAACGACAGCCGTAACGCGGTCGCTCCTTTTCATGTACCGTTTTCCGGGGTAAGAGCAATGTCACCCAGCACGGACTGATGTCCCTGTGCATCGATCAGCACGGCTCCGACGACGCCATCCTGGCGCGTCATTTCAAATACGGCTTCTTGATCACTCGGTGCGGAGCAGAAAAATACCTTGCCCAACGCATCTCCAATTGCTGCGTACATAGGCTTGATGCTCGTGATGACCGTGGCGCTTCGATTGAGAGCGGCCGGGTATCCCGTCACGGGATCAATGATGTGACAGTACCGTTGGCCGTTGCTCTCGAAATACCTCTGGTAGTCACCGGAGGTTGCCACAAAAGCATCGTCTGATACCACGTACCCGATAATGCCTTCGCCCCTCGGATCGCGAATGCCTATCTTCCAGTCATGCTTTTTGCCGCCGCTGTACAGCAAGAGGTTGCCGCCAAAATCGACGATGGTCTGCGTCGGTTGCGGTTGCACTTCCTGCAAGTACTCAGCCATCTTGTCCAGTGAGTACCCTTTTGCCATGCCTCCGAGATCAATCCGTGCTCGCGCATCATGCAATGTGACGGTGGTACCGTCAAGGATGATCTGATCGGAGTGCGAGTACTGTAATACCTGCGCAATTTCTTCGGCCGTCGGCACCCGGAACTCCTTGGTCGTGAATCCCCACAAAGACGAGAGGGGTGAGATCGCTATGTCGAATTTGGTACCGTGGGCGATATCCTGGACATGCAAGGCGGTCTTCAGCAACATCGCGTACTCCTCCGATACGGTGACGGGAAGGCCGCCTGCCGTATTGACGCGTGCGGTTTCAGATCCGGGCTTGTAATAGCTGGTCATCTCGTCGACTCCGGACGCCAGGGCATAGAGCTGTCTGTTGATGCTTTCGGCGTTTTTCCCCGTCGTTTTCACGGTGAGCACCGTATCCATGAGGAAATACGTGGAGCTCACTGGTTGCGGCGTTTTTCCGACGATGAGGCATATGACGACGATTCCTGCCGCTGCGACAGCCAGGGCAGAGAACACAATCTTCTTCACCCGATCTCCTTGTTCAGCTTCAAGCCCAGATCTATCCCGCAATGTCCGCACTTGCCATCTGTGACAAACGACAGGTCCAGGGGATACGCATTGCGGTCTATGAGGACCGAATAGCAGTTCGGACACAAGGTGTTGTTGAAGAAGTGTCCGTGGCAATTGCTGAGATAGACAAAACCAACATGCTGTTTCCTTGCAGATTCTACCAGGTTTTCCAGGAAAGGCATGACTGGTCCATGACGGATGGCGAAACCGTGTTCGGGGGCGATGGCTCGCAGGTGAACGGGAACGCTTCGTCGGAGGTCATGGGCCACCCAGCTTATCATTGAAGAGAATTCGCGCATGTGGGAGGCCGTGTCCGCAGCCACGTCCAGCATGAGTTCCACGTGTATTCCAAGGCTCAGGGACGTCTCGACAAGCGTTCTGCTGTTTTCCAGTATTCCCTCTGGTGAGCCCAGAGCCCTGTACGTTTCCTCGTCGAATCCTTTGAACCGTACCAGCAGGGCGTCCACCGTATCCCTGGAGCCGCGGAGCACATCAGCAGCGAGTCCTCCGTTGGTCGTAACGATGACACGGTGACCTGCCTGGTGAACGGCGCGGGAGCACTCTACGACGTTATCCCAATGCAGCGATGGTTCTCCTCCGTCCCATGAAACACCGATAAATCCCGATTCATGACTCAACTTGTCCAAAACGATACCGATACGCTCCGGGTCGTACGGAGACCACTCCCGGGAGCGGGCAAGCGGTAGTCGATCACAGTAGGAGCAACGAAAGGGACATCCGGGAATTTCAAGAACCAGAACCGATCCTCCGGGGAGGTAGTGATACAGGGGAATTTCCTCGATCGCTGCAAGATACGGTTGTCCAAGGGGACTCGTGAATCGGTCAAACATCGACGTTTGCTACCCCCTCGTCCGAACTCTCACCGGGATAAGGCAGAAAACGCCGCTCCGCTTCACGTTGGTCGATGATGTCCGCTAGATGCGGATACCCGTCTTGGCCTGAGCTTCCACCATTTCCATGCCGAGGTCGAGAGCCCGCATGTTCAGGTCCAGATGCTGCTTCTTGACGTGTTTCCCTATTGCTTTCCGCAATGTTTCCACGCTGACGACCCCGGTAAGGCCCTCGATGACCCCGAGAAGAACGATGTTGAGACCCAATTCCGTCGCGAGTCTGTCGACGAGAGTGCTTCGTATAGGGAGAGCCAACAGGTCACGGCATGACTCCTCATTAAGGAAATCAGGCGTCGTCATTACTGAGGAGTCGATGATCACTTCTGTCTTGCGGCTGATGCCGCCGCCGTACTGACGGAGTCCTTCATCTGTCATCGCGGCAAGCACGTCGGGATCGGTGACTTTGGGGTAAGCAATATGCTTTGAGGAGATGACGAGCTCGGCTTTTGTGGTGCCTCCCCGCGCTTCCGCTCCGTAGACTTGACTTTGCGTTACGATTTTTCCTTCCATGATAGCTGCCTCGGCCAGGATGATGGAGCCAAGAATGAGTCCCTGACCTCCGCTGCCGGTCATGCGCAGTTCAAAGCGTTTGTCCGTGCCCATGTCAGGATTGCTCCTTTGCGGCGTCGATGTCAGCTTGCCGTGCGCCGATGATATTGACGAATTCACCGATCACGACTTTGCCTGCAAGTTCTTCAGGATTCTTTTTGTCCGCTACATTCTTGAGAACCATCCAGTCTTTCTGAGAAGTGATCATCTGACCGGCGCTTCCCTTTCTGTTGAAGCGTCCATAGTATGTCGGACACTGCGCCACGGCATCCACAAGAGAGAACCCTCTGTGGCTGATAGCTTTGCGAAGATGGTCGACAAGGTGTTTTGTGAAATAGATTCCCGATCGCGCAACGTACGTGGCCCCGGCGCCTGTCGCGAGATTGACCAGATCAAATGGTCTGTCCATATTGCCGCTAGGAGTTGTTGTCGTGATCGATGCCGCAGGTGTGAGTGGAGACGCCTGCCCGCCTGTCATTCCGTAGTTGTAGTTATTGAAAACGACGACGGTGATATCTACATCGCGACGCGCGGCATGGATAAGGTGGTTTCCACCGATAGCCGAACAGTCGCCGTCACCGGTGAGGACGATAACGCTCAAGTCCGGGTTCGCCAATTTGATGCCCGTCGCTGTGGGGATAGCTCGTCCATGGAGAGTGTGTACATTATCAAACGCTGTATAGGCCGGCGCTCGCGAGGAACAACCGATCCCCGATACGAGAACGACCTTGTCGGGATCAAGCTGCAACTGGCTGATGGCCTCAAGCAGAGCTCTGAGCACGATGCCGTTGCCGCAGCCGGGACACCATATATTGGGCAGTCGTTCACTGCGCAGGAAGTCAAGTCTCATAGATTCTCCTCCTGCAGGAAATCCAGGATATCCTGCGGACTGATCAGATCGCCATTGATCTTGTTCATGGGAACGACTTTCCTGGAATCCCCAAACACCCTCTTGATGAGCAGAACGAGCTGACCGGAGTTGAGCTCGGGAACGATGATCGTCCGTGCGCTCCCTGCGGCTTGGCGAATGCGATCATCGTCAAACGGGAACAGTGTGACGAGCCGCAATGCCCCCGCCTTTCTTCCTCGAGATCGCAGCGTCTCGACGGTTTCGCTCACACCGCGTGCGGTGATGCCGAAACTGACGAAGAGGATCTCTGCATCTTCCACGCGGTCGGTCTCAAACTGGATGATGTCATCCAGATTGTTGAACAGCTTATCCCGCAGTCGTTCGACTAACGCCTCGGCGACGTGGCCGTTGGCTGTCTGAAAACCGGACTCTCCGTGGACGAGTCCAGTGAAACTGGTATGAAAACCTGTGCCTATGTTGGCGATGGCTGGAACGAGAGATATGTCGGTTCGGTAGGGGAGATACCCGCTCTTTTCCACAGGCAGCTTTCGATCGGTGAGAGTGGGGGAAACACTCACGTCGATGGGCTCCCGGAGATGCGAGATAGTCTCATCGGAAAGCACGATGACCGGGTTGCGGTATTTTTCTGCAAGGTTGACTGCGCGGATAGTGAGCCGGTACGATTCTTCAACACTGGCGGGTGACAAAACGATGATCCAATGGTCGCCGTGAGTTCCCCAGCGACTCTGCATGAGGTCCATCTGCGATACCTTCGTGGGCATGCCCGTCGAGGGGCCGTAGCGCATCGACTCCAGAAGAACGATCGGCGCCTCTACCATGCAAGCATAGCCAAGACCTTCCTGCATGAGAGAAAACCCTGGCCCCGATGTCGCTGTGAGGACTTTCTTGCCTGCAAGGGATGCTCCAATGATAGCCATGATGCTGGCGATCTCGTCTTCCATTTGCAGGAAAACGCCGCCCACCTCGGGCATCCGGCGAGCCATGATCTCGGCGATCTCCGAAGACGGCGTGATCGGGTACCCGGCATAGAATCTGACGCCGGCGGCGATAGCCCCCTCAGCTACAGCTTCGTTGCCTTGCATCAGCACCACATGCTCATTCATCCTTCACCTCTTCTACCGTGAGTGCGAAGTCCGGGCAGTGGTCGACGCACATTTGGCATCCGATGCAGTCCTGTGGATGCACGATCGCGTGCCGGTCGTTCCGATCGATCTCATAGACCTTCTTCGGACAAACGGCGACACATATGCCGCAATTCTTGCACCATTTCCTGTAGTGCGTGATCTTATACGATTTCCTCTCTGGCATGTCTACTCCTCCTGTCTCCGCAAAACAACGCGCAGGCATTGTTGCGAAGTTGCTGACTCAGATCGACGATATCCTTGCCAAGCAGCGAGCCGACTGTCTGGTAGGTGTATTTCACATAGGATGGCTCATTGCGCTTGCCTCGACAAGGGACGGGTGGCAGGTACGGCGAGTCGGTCTCGAGGAGGAGGCACTCGACGGGGCACGCCTTGACGGCCTCTCTCGTGGCATCGGCGCCCGGATATGTCACATTCCCTGTAAATGAAACATAGAACCCCATGTCGATCGCCCGATTCAGCTCCTGGACAGTACCGCCGAAGCAATGCATGACACCACGGAGACCGGGGAATGCATGCATCATGTCGAGACACTGCGTGACTGCATATCGGGAATGCACGATGACAGGGAGTGCAGATTCCAAGGCAAGCTGGAGGTGCTCTTCGAAGACTGCACGTTGGAGATCCTCCGCAGGCGTACCCTCTTTTCGGTCGAGTCCTGTTTCTCCAATGGCGACGATTCTATCGCGGTGTTGTACCAGAAGATCGTGTAGTACCTTTGCATAATCATGATCGGCAGTAGCGCAATCCTCCGGATGAACTCCGATAGCCGCGTAAACATCAGGCTCCCGCTGAGCCAGGAACGCGGCCTGTGTGGAGGATTCGATATCAACACCAGGCACAATCATCCATGCGCCCCCGGCGGCACGAAAGCGGGTCAGTACTTCTTCACGGTCGTGATCGTACGAGTCCATCTGGATGTGTGCATGAGTATCGATCATGACCACCGTGCTCAATGTATGTCTGCTCCGTCCGGCAAGCCCGACATAGGAGTGAGCAGGGCCATCTCCTCACCTGCCGAGGCAGCGAGAAGCATGCCGTGCGATGTGATGCCCCTCAGCTTGCGAGGCTGTAAATTGGCAACGATGACGATTTGCCTACCCACGAGATCCGCGGGCTCATAGTGCTTACCGATTCCAGCAACAATGGTTCGTTCCTCGTTTCCGACTCTTGCCCGGATCTTGACAAGTTTGTCGGTTTCCGGCACTCGCTCGGCTTCCAGGATGGTGGCTACGCGCAAGTGTATCTTGGCGAAGTCATCAATGGTGACGAGCTCTTCTGCAGAAGACGGGGCGGGAGCTGGAGATTGAGACGGCAGCTGGGTCGTTGCGCTCGCCTTTCTGGCTGTCTGAGCGGAGAGGAAACGTTCCAACTGGTCCGGCTGAATACGAGGGAAGAGCACGGTCGAGTCCACCTGCGGCACCATCGGTCCGGGGCTGTTCCATGTGAGGTCGATCCAGTTGCTCTGTGGTCTGTTGATAGCGCTCAGGATGCGGCTGGCAACGGTCGGCATGCATGGTTCGATGAGGTTTGCAACGTACCACAAACCCGTGAGAAGAGTAGCCAGGTGCGACGAAAGCGCCACAAAATCGTTGCTCTTGGCAAGTGCCCAAGGTTTGTCATCCTCAATCATCTTGTTCAGGAGGTTGATCAAGCCCCAGCTTTTCTCAAGTCCAGCGGAGAACTGCAATGCATCATAGTCCGCTCGGATTGCGGCGATTGCCGTCTCGAAGACACGTCCTACATCCATCTTCGGTTCGAGCGACTGCCCTCCGAGTTTGTCTTTGTATCTGGAAAACATATTCAGCGTGCGGTTGAGCAGGTTTCCCAGATCGTTGGCGAGGTCTGTGTTGAAACGCAGAAGAAGCCGCTGGCTGGAAAAATCGGCATCCAATCCATAGGTGCTCTCACGGCAGAGGTAGTATCGAACAACATCCACCGCCAGTGAATCATCGACGCCGATCATGGAGCTCAGGTCGGTAATAAGCGCAGCCGGATCGACGACGTTCCCCAGAGATTTGGACATTTTCTCGCCCTCGAAGTTCCAGAACCCGTGGGCGAAGATATGCCGTGGAAGCGCCATTTCCAACGCAAGGAGCATGGCTGGCCAGATGATACCGTGAAATCGTGTGATGTCTTTGCCGATGAGGTGCAGATCGGCGGGCCAGTCTTTCGCAAAACGTTCCGTCCCGTATCCGGCCGTCGTTGCATAGTTTATGAGGGCGTCGAACCATACATAGACTGTCTGGTTTTCATCAAAGGGAACCGGTACGCCCCATTTCACTGTCGAACGCGAAACAGAGATGTCCTTCAGCCCTCCCCTGATCACATTGATGAGTTCGTTATAGCGAGCTTCCGGACTGACGAAGTCCGGGTGATCCTCATACCATTGCTGCAAGCGGTCCTGATATCGTGACAAGCGGAAGAAGTAGTTCGCCTCAGAAACGTGCTGGACATCCAGCCCGCAGTGCGGGCATTTGCCGCCGACGAGATCGGATTCCAGAAGGAACTCCTCATCTTTCACGCAGTACCAGCCTTCATAGGACCCTTTGTAGATATCTCCATGATCATACAGTTTCTGGAACATGTCCTGGACGACCTTGACGTGGTCTGCGTCAGTCGTGCGTATGAAGCGCGAATAACTGATACCGAGCTTGTCGAAAAGCGATTTCCATGCAGCGGCCGCTTGTGCAGTGTATTCCGCGACAGGCAGGCCCAGGTTCTGGGCAGTCCGTTCCACCTTCTGCGAGTGCTCGTCCGTGCCCGTGGAAAACAGAACCTGTTTGCCGAGTTTGCGTTGATAGCGGGCGACAAAATCTGCGGCAATGGTTTCTGAGACGGAACCAAGATGAGGTTTGTCGTTGATGTAATAAATGGCAGTCGTAAGGAAATACCGTTCCACGGGTCGTCCTCCAGCTATGCAGGATGTGACGCTGGTTCAGGCGGTTTCTGTGAGCTCCTTGATCGCGCGGCTCATGGCAAGCCGTACCATACCCAGGTTGGTCTGCTTTGTCGTCAGGATGCTCAGAATGCTCTGACCTGTCCGAGTCATGAGTATGCGACCGGTCGTCGTTTCCACATCCAGATCGGTAAGTTTGCCCAGATCGACTTGGGTGACGATCTGTTGCATGTATCCGGCAAATGACAGGACCATGCCGCGAACGACGGGGGGAGGAACGTCCATGTCCGAAGCGGTGTATTGAATGGTTCCGTCAAGATCTGTGAGGATGACTGCGAGGACTCCCGGGGAAGACTTGAGCTTGTCTAGTGTCTCTTGCACGGCGACCACCAGCCTTTCTACATGTCAAGATGAAGTCCACAACATGCATCTGAACACGAACATGATATGCCCAAACCCGATTTGTGCAACGGAAACGGGTCACATTGCCATGACAGCCAGTGATCATACAATAATCACAGAAGGATCATAGTGACACATGAGGTGTTCATGAACGGAAAGCGACTGGCAAATCGTATCGTCATGGAGTGCGAGAAGATGGGGGCTGAGGATGTTCGACTGATAGACGTCAGAAGTCGGAGCCCCTTCTTCGATTTCCTGGTTATCGCCACAGTA
>JAKLHS010000090.1 GCA_022710025.1 Caldisericota bacterium
CATCCGAAATGTCTGAAACTATCCAGAGACGAGCCCGATCATCGGGGATTTGCCGGGGGCAAGGTTCCAAGGTAGACTGCCGGTGGAGGCGGGAGTGGAGATGGGACTGGAGGACAGGAATGATCAGGAATTGCTTCAACTTGCGAGGACAGACTCGCTGGCATTCGCCGTGCTGTACTCCCGGTACTACCGTCACCTCCGCGCATATGCCATGGGTATCCTACATGATGTGAACCTCGCAGATGATGTCGCCGAGGAAACATTCGCCCTGCTCTCAAGCCACCTTGGATGGCTGGCTATCGCTCGCAGACCGCTTGCACCATGGCTGTTCCGCGTGGCGCGCAACCTTGCTGTGGACGAGCTGCGGCGACGCTCGCACGCGCAGACGCTCCTAGAAGAGACGGCCGGCGATGATCCTGACGAAACGACAGAGAACATCCGGTCCCATGCTCAGGAGATCCGGAATGCCGTGAGCGCGCTGCCTCCATTTGAGTGCACTTGTGTAACGCTGCGCTTCATCGAACATCGGACAACGGCGGAGATCGCGCATCAACTTGGCTGTACCCCCAGGCAGGTGACACTTGCCTTGAACTACGCCTACAAGGTGCTGCGGCGTGAACTTTCCGACATTCTGCCCTGACTCCGTTCTATGAGTGGGAGGTGACGCCGTGGAACGCGACGATCGCAACATAGAGAAGCTGCTGGAGACGACGGAGTGGGAGCCAGCACCGGACCCCGTCTGGGAACAGGCGACGCTTGCTCGTCTTGTTGCTCGCCTGGACCGGCGCCGTCGTCGGATGCACCTGGTTGCACGAGCCTCATGCGCTCTTGCCATCATCGTGCTTGTCATGGTGACAGGTACGGCTTGGTATCACTGGACACGACCGATGGCGGTAGCAGTTCGGGAGACACAAACACTCCCTGTCAGTGCTACTTGTCTGATCCACCCGGTTTCTGGCAAGACCCCTGACACGTGGCACGCTCTCCTTGCCAAAGCGATGGCGCGGGATCCACGGGGGCTGCTGACCAGTGTTCGTTCTGTTCCCGGGACCGATCTCCTGCGCGCTGAGCTATCTGATGGCGCAGGCTACATGATGGTCCTGCCGGGAGCAGGTGTAGTCGGTATCGTGGCTCCGTCTCTTCGGTCGGCGCAGCTCACTCAGGGGTTTGTGGCTGTTACTCCCGGTGATGCCCCCGGCGTCGCGGCGCAAGATATTGCGATGGCCAAGTCAATCGCCTCGAACGATACCACTGTCGCGCGCGTTGGTTCACCAGATGATGACACACTGCAAGCCGCGAGCGTCTATCAGCCGACGACGCCATACTCGAATGACAATCATATGAAACCCTATGATCCGTTCGTGCTCTCGACGCCGGATGGTTACGTCAGAATGCGACGTATCGTTGCCGTGCCGTTGAAGCCACGGCGGGAGAGTCAAACACTGCTCACTGCACTGATCGACATCGATGCACGTCGTGTCGTAGGGATCGTAGATAGGACCAACGCTTCTGGTGTCATCCTGACCGACGACCCTGGACCTCAAGTGATGTTGGTAGCACAGTAACAAGGAGATCCGGCGTCTGTCTGCTCCTTGTCGCCGCCATTGATGCAGGAGATCTGGACTACGTACTTCACCCGGCGCTCTTTGAATGCCCGCTCGTTACAGGCATCCGGCATTTTCTTGTTGTCCATGGGCATACCTCCGTCCGGCACATGCATGGACCTGTCGGCAACACAGCATACCTACCGATGCGACGTCTGGGTCACGCCGTCAAATGAAAACCCCCGGCTTGCGCCGGGGGTGTAGTGGGTTCTATGAGGTAGAAGAACTACTTAACCTGAACGTCCTTGGCCTGCGGACCCTTGTCGCCCTGCACTACTTCGAACTCGACCGAATCGCCTTCCTTGAGCGACTTGAATCCTGAACCAACAATGGCACTGTAGTGGACGAAAACGTCCTTCTCGCCATCGTCACGGGTGATGAAGCCATAACCCTTCTCTGCGTTGAACCACTTTACTTTGCCTGTAAGCACTGCAACCTCCGTAAAACTTGGCATATGGTATCTTGCCACGGCATAGTATATACAGAATTGTTACGGCTGCAAGATGGCAACCACGAAACCGTGCGGGAAAGAGGATACAGCATCCCCCTCCAGCTGCCCGGAACGTTGATATTCTCTACCGTTTCCGTGATTCCGTACTCAGCCTGCGCACTTCCCGGCGCCACACGGGGCAAGTCCGTAGATAGGCGAGTATTTTTCATCGATGTACCGCATGAAGTACCGGTAGTCCAGCGGCTTCCCTGTCACATTCATGACGAGGTCCTTGGGATCGTGGAGCGCGCCGGGCTCATGAATGTGGGCGCGTTGCCACTCACGAAGGACGCCGAGGTGTCCAGCTGCGATCTGATCATCTAGATCAGGGATATCCTCCCGCACGGTCGCAATGAACTGCGCAGCATACAGATTGCCCAGCATGTACGACGGGAAGTACCCGAACATGCCTCCCGCCCAATGCACATCCTGCAGCACGCCGTGTGCATCGTCGGTCGGCTCCACGCCCAGATATTCGCGCATCTTTGTATTCCACAGCCCGGGAAGGTCTGCTACCTGAACGGTTCCGTTGATGAGAGCTTCCTCGATCTCGAATCGCAGCATGATGTGAAGATTGTACGTTACCTCGTCCGCCTCGGTGCGCACCAGGGATGGCTCTACCGTATTGATGGCTTTGTAAAACTTGTCCATCGGGACTTCGCGGAATCGCGGCAGCGCTTCCTGGAGCACGGGGTAGTAAAAACGCCAGAACGGCTCGGATCGCCCGACGAGGTTCTCCCAGGTTCTGGACTGCGATTCATGGATGCCCATCGAAGCGCACTTGCGCACAGGCATCCACCGGTACGCCTCCGACATGCCCTGCTCATACAGAGCGTGCCCGCCTTCATGCATGGTCGAGAAGAATGCGGACGTAAAGTCTTCCTCATAGTAGTGTGTCGTCACTCGCACGTCGCCATATCCGATGGGCGTCGTGAAGGGGTGCGCCGTTTCGTCGAGACGCCCCGCCTCCAGGTCATAGGTCATGGCCACCAGGATGTCGTGCGAAAGCTTTTCCTGCGTCGCCTTGTCGACCGGGCCTTCCAAGCAGGACTGGTCCGGAGGTGTGCCCTGATCCAGCAATCGCCGCAGGAACGGAACGAGTTCGGCCTTGAGTCCGTCGATGACCGTCCTGACCTCGTCGGTGGTCATGGATGGCTCAAATTCGTCCAGAAGGGCGTCGTAACGATTTTTGTCGTACCCGTAGTATTCTACGAATTCGCGCTGATAGCCGACGATCTCCTCAAGGTACGGCCGGAACATGGCAAAGGATGATTTCTCCTTTGCCTCCTGCCATGCATGTTCCCCCCGGGAGCACGCAACCGTGAACTTCTCATACTTCTCTGCAGGGATAGCGGATATCTTGCGGTATTGCTTCGTCTCCAGCTCG
>JAKLHS010000091.1 GCA_022710025.1 Caldisericota bacterium
GCACCTCCTCCTTTCGATGGTGGAGATGGCGGGATTTGAACCCGCGACCTCATGGATGCAAACCATGCGCTCTCCCAACTGAGCCACATCCCCACACAAGAAGACACGAGATGCCAATTGGTGGGCCTCTCTGGATTCGGACCAGAGACCTCGTCCTTATCAGGGACGCGCTCTAACCAACTGAGCTAGAGGCCCACGACCTGCTTCCTTTTCCAAGATGGCATTCTATCGGGAATGAGCAGCCTGTCAAGTCGCGCGGACAGCCGTCAGCCGTACCGTTCCTCGTTCCACGGGTCACCACGCATGTGGTACCCGCGAGATTCCCAGTAGCCCGGGCGATCTGCCGTCATGAACTCGAAACCCGCCGCCCACTTGGCGCTCTTCCATGCATACAGGGATGGAATGAACAAACGAAGCGGGCCACCATGTTCAGGCGTCAGCGGCATTCCCTCCCACTCCCATGCCAGCATCGTGTCGTCCGCAAGCAGGAATTCCAGCGGGACATTGGTCGTATATTCCGTACTGCAGTGCACCATGGCAAAGCGAGCCGATGGCAGAAGCTCCGCGCCTGCGGCAGACAAGACATCCCGCATAGTCGCCCCTGTCCACCGTGTGCCAAGCATGGACCAACCGGTCACGCAGTGCATGTCTGCCACCATGGTTCTGCTCGGCACACGCATCAGTTCCGACCACGTCATCTGCACAGGGGCGATTACTTGTCCCCAAAACCTGACAACGAGTGCCGCGGTGTCAACGACGGGAACCGCTTCGGCGGTGAGGGTGTAGAAGGAAGTTGTTACCGACTGATTGGGCGGGACCCGGGACCGGGCAACACTCTTCGGATCCCCGGAACGGCTATCCTCGGACATGGCCGAACCCCGCACGCTCATAGGCTTCAACCAGAGTGTTTGTCAGCAAAGCGGTTGCAGGAATCATGATGAGACTCCCCGCCGCCTGGCCAGCCAAAACGGGCCAATACGGCAATCTCAGCACGGCGTGCAGCGCAAA
This sequence comes from Caldisericota bacterium, assembly GCA_022710025.1. Classification (GTDB taxonomy): domain Bacteria; phylum Caldisericota; class Caldisericia; order Cryosericales; family Cryosericaceae; genus Cryosericum. The sequence goes on from JAKLHS010000091.1 coordinate 1,009, forward strand.
CGGCAGCCACCCCACGCTAAGAACGAGCCGCGCAACAGCCACCCCTATCCATACACGCACGGATCGCAATCGGGTCCGACCGAAACGGACAACCAGCGCGGGAATGAAACCGTTGAGAGCCGAAATGGCAGTGACCTGCCACACGTAGGCGCCCGCGGGCCACAGGAAGTGTCCGACGACGTCCGCCACCGCGCCCACGAGAAAACCGTGAACAGGGCCGAGAAGGATGCCGACGACGACGATCGGCAGATGTCCAAGGCCGACACGGGCTCCCAAACCTCCCCCGATCGGAATATTCAACGACAGGAATCGCGTAAGGATGATGCTCAGCGCGACCATGAGACCATCCAGCGCCAGCGTGCGTACCGTGTTCCGCTTGCCGTGCTCCGAAGAGATGTGTTCCGCCATGTCGCCCCCCAGATCGTGTCCATGGCATGGACACGTGATCGTCGATGCTAGAACTTCACCGCAAGAAATCGCTTCTTTCCGACGCGCATGCGTACCGGCGAGTGATCCAGGCGCACCCGGAACCCGATGTCGCTTACCCGCTCGCCATTCACCTCAATGCCACCCTGCTGGATAAGGCGTCGCGCCTCGGACTTGGAAGGCACCTCTCCCAAGGCAAACAACAGGTCGACCACTCCCACATCCGTATTGCCGATATACGCGGCCGGCAGATCCGCGTCCTCATACGCAATATCTCCAGAAGCAGTCGAAGCACGCCCACTGAAGATCTTCTCAAAATTGGACTGCGCGATCACAGCCTGCTCCGCACCATGGAACCGCTCTGTCACCAGATATGCCAGCCTCTTCTTCGCGACCATCGGGTGCACGGTTCCAGATGCTATGCCGTGCACCATTCCGGCTACGTCGGTCTCCGGAAGGCCAGTCAGGAGCGTGAAGTACTGTTCCATCAGCCCATCCGGAATAGACATGCACTTCCCATACATATCGACAGGGTTCTCGGCGATTCCGATGTAGTTGCCCAAGCTCTTGCTCATCTTCTGGACACCGTCCAGTCCGGGAAGGATAGGCATCATAAACGCGACCTGAGCTTCCTGGCCAGACTGTTCCTGAAGCTCGCGAGCCAACAGGAAGTTGAACTTCTGATCGGTGCCGCCGAGTTCCACGTCCGCACGTACCGCAACAGAGTCATATGCCTGCATCAACGGGTAGAAAAATTCATGGAAGAAGATCGGCACTTGCCCGTGATATCGCTTGGCAAAATCGTCACGTTCAAGGATCTGCTGGATCGTGAATCTCGACGCCAGACGGATGATCTCTTCAAAACTCAGTTTCGACAGCCACTCACCGTTGTATCGCACTTCAGTCTTCTGCGGATCCAAGATGCGATACACCTGCTCGAAATATGTCTTGGCATTGGCGTCGATCTGCTCACCTGTCAGCGGAGGCCGCGTTTTGGAACGACCTGACGGATCGCCGATGCGCGCTGTATAATCGCCGATAATGAAAACAACCTGATGTCCCAGCTGCTGAAACTGGCGCAATTTGTCCAGCACGACGGCATGGCCCAGGTGAAGATCCGGCGCGCTCGGATCCGCCCCGAGTTTGACGCGCAGAGGTTTTCCCGTCTTCAACGACGTACGGATCTTCGCTGCCAGTCCCTCCTCGGCTACGATCTCGGCAGCACCGCGTCGCAAAACGGCCAGCTGCCGCTGCGCCTCCGACTCCAGTTCCATGTCACCCATCTCCACCTCTCTCATGAGCCGCTCCGTATTTTCTTCCACGCCACCATGGCCACGATCCCGTGAACCACGGTGATCACCTGTTTCTCTTTCCTGGCCACATTGCTGAGTGTTCGCGTCGAACCTTGCACGAGCGCCATATGGGTCAGCGGGTATTCAAACCCGCGCAGGGTAATCTCCGTGCCTGCTTCCATGGGGACAAACGACACTGTCGTCCCCGGCGCAAGGTGACAGGTACGTTTTCCGCACAGTATATCCACACGGCACCGTCCATCCTCAAAGGCAATGGCCTCAAAATCTCCGGAGTAGCGTGCTGCCAACTGCAAGTTGAACATCAGATGATCAACCCGGCCGCCAAGCCCTGCCAGTGCCAACACCGGATCCGCACGCCCGTCTCGCCTCAATAGATCGAGAGCGGCTTCGAAATCCGACACGTTTTTATGGACAGGAAGCCTTACAACGCGGGTGCGTTGTGTATCGAGTCCGTGGAGCAATCTCGGTGAAACCGAGTCTTCGTCCCCCACAAACGCGTCGGGGACAAGGTTCAGATCATGCATGACGCCCAAGCCTCGATCGACCGCTACCAGATACGCGCCGTCATAGTTCAACGATCTAAGGAATGAAACGGGGCCGGGATCTCCCCCCAGAAAAAGAATGA
>JAKLHS010000092.1 GCA_022710025.1 Caldisericota bacterium
AGATCCGTACCCCGACCATCGAGATGGAAGAACTCTTTTCAACATCGGTGGGGCAGGGAACCGATATTGTCGACAAGGAAATGTATGCATTTCCGGACAAAAAGGGCCGGCGACTCGTGTTGCGCCCGGAGGGAACGGCTGCAGTGTGTCGCGCCTACATGGAACATCAGATGAATCTTCAGCCTTCCCCAGTCAAACACTACTATGCCGGCTCATTCTTCAGATATGAACAGCCCCAGAGCGGCCGGAGACGAGAGTTCCACAGCTTTGGGGTAGAAGCGCTTGGAGAGCAATCTTTCATGCAGGATGTGGAAGTCATCGACATGGTCACAACCATGTTGTCCCATCTGGGCCTTACTCAACTTACAGTTGACATCAACAGCATCGGGGATGCGGAGTGCCGCCCTGCATTCAGGGAAGCGCTGCGCCAAGCCCTTTCGGATCATGAACAGGAACTCTGCGAGGACTGCCGACGGCGCATGCAAGACAATCCCTTGCGTGTCCTAGACTGCAAGCGGGAGGATCCCGCGTTGATGGAATCACTGCCTCACTCGGTAGATTACTTGTGCAGTGAATGCAGAGACCATTTCCATGAGCTGCTCGTCATGCTCGATACGCTCAGGATCCCGTACCGGGTCAATCACCGGCTCGTACGAGGACTCGACTATTACACGAAGACCGTTTTCGAGGTAGTGTCCGAGGATCTCGGGGCGCAGAACGCTCTCCTGGGAGGAGGGCGCTATGACTATCTGGTGCATCATCTCGGCGGCCCCTCGACGCCTGCCGTGGGCTGGGGATTGGGACTGGAACGGCTGACGGCAGTACTCTCTGCGCGTTATCCCGGTCTTATGGCTTCCCTGACCCGTCCGCGCGCATATCTCGTCTGCACCCGCAGTGCCGCCGCTGCTGCATCTGCATTGCGCCATTCGCTGATCAGCACAGGATGGTCGGTGGACGCGGATTTTCGCAACGACGCTTTTGGCAAACAGCTTGCCCGAGCATCAAAGCGAGGCGCCCGGTTCGCTCTTATCCTGGGAGAAGAAGAACTGGCACTCGACGCAGTCACGGTCAAAGACATGGTCACCGGTACACAGCGGTCCGTTCCCACATCACAGGTTGCGGCGCTGCTCGTCGGCAATAGTGAGTCGCGATTCGAAGGTTGAACCATGGCAGGATCAGACGTTGGTTTTTTTACCCAGATGCTGTATAATACAGACGTGTCACCCTGCGAAGCCCGTGATCCACTTGATGGGTTTGAGCCAACACAAATCACTCGGGGGCAGACGCCATGTGGATTTGAGCGCTTCGCGGCGTTCGAGAAGCATGGAACCTTATGCTCCCACCTGCTTAGGCAGGTTCAAAAGCTTCGTCAAGGCACGACCTTGTGGGGTGACCTCCGGGTATCGTTTTGCGTAGAACGTCATGCAGACTGACATCGGAACCGTCGTGGCATGCGACGGCACTATGGTTACTGTGACCCTTCATTCGCGCGAAGAGTGTGCATCGTGCGCTCTCGGCAAGATCTGCACCGTCAACCGGAACTCCGACGCTGCCATCATTGTCTCTACGGATCTTGACGTCGTTCCGGGAGACAGGGTGGAGGTATCCATAGACGATTCGTTGTTCCTTAAAGTCTCTGTTATCATGTATGGCGTCCCGCTCATGACATTCCTAGCCGGCGTGTTCGGCAGGTACGCTCTGTCGTTGATTCCGGGTTTTCCTGCGGTGCTGGCGGCAGCGATCCCGGTTGTGTGCGGTTTCATCGCCCTTGCTGTAGGCATTATCGTCTCCCTGCCCATGGCACGGAAGTTGAATGTGACTGGACGAATCACGAAAATCTTGAGGGAGGAGGCGACGCGACGCCTGTGAACATGAACGCCTTGTGGGCACTGGATATCATCATCGCAGCCGGGATGATCATCGTCGTTACGGTTATTGTCATGCTGGGGCGTACAATAGCTCTGTTTTCCAAGTCGCTCTCCGGTGTCCTGGGAGACGTGGCTCAACGCACAGCCGACCTCGAATCGGAGGCCATACGACTTATGCAGGCCACCGAGAGAACGGAGCGCCATGTGGATCATCTTCTCGAACAGCTGGCACAACTGTCCTCATCTGCTGACACAGCAGTGCGATCGTTGCCGCCGAGAGGACCGCAGACTGGTCTGCGACTCCCGGCGGTCCTCAGCACGGCCGTAAGTATCGCATCCGCATACAGGTTCTTCAAGTCAGTCTTCCTAAGGAGGAAATCATGAGTGAGCACAACGAATGCGGGTCGTTCATGAGCGGATTGTTCCTGGGCGGCATCATCGGCGCTGTAGTGGCGCTCGTCCTTGCGCCCCGCAGCGGGGAAGAAACACGCAAGTTGCTGAAAGACAAGGCAGTCGAATTGGGCAAGGAGATTGGAGCGCAGACGGAAACACTGAAGGAGAAAGGACGTGAACTGCTGACGCAGGAGGCGATAGAGATAGGAGAAACGCCGGACACCGGTAGTTGAGAGTTCGACGAGGAATATCCCCGTCACAACTTGAATCGAAGCAACACCTTGGTATAATCTCCATACGTTGGGGAGTCGTCCAATGGTAGGACAGTAGACTCTGGATCTACCGATGATGGTTCGAATCCATCCTCCTCAGCCAACAAGGGCGCTGTAGAACAGTGGTTAGTTCGGGGGGCTCTCAATCCCCAAACAGGAGTTCAATTCTCCTCGGCGCTACCATGACCGCAATACCATGAACAATAGATGGGGGCGACTAGTCGTCGCCCCCATCGCGCATTTACTGCTTTGACAAATCAATGCGAATGCCGGCTGATGAATTCCCACGCCGCGTCAACGACGGCATCCCTGTCATAATCCATGGTTACGACGTGAGCGGAACGCTCGAAAACGAGCATCCGTTTTTCCTGTGCCGACACGTGTGCCATGATGTAAGGCCCGCATCCGTGCGGAACGACATGATCATGTGCTGACGTGAGAACAAGAAGGGGCTGCACTATCTTGCTCAGACCCTTCCGTGTTACCGCAAGGAGTTTTATCATCTCGTGGACACCTGCGGTAGACATACGCTCGTACGCCGGCTCTACGATACCAGGTTCCATGATATCGGAGGAAATCGCCGGGGTCGATCTCATAAAGTGTTTGAGAATCGGAACGAATGGGGCTCGTTTGTCGGTCATGAATACCGGCGCGTTGATCGAAATGATACCGGTGATCGCCGGATGATGTTCCGCGAGATACAAGCTCAAGGTGCCCCCCATCGACAGTCCAGAGACGAACACTCTGGCGCACCGGCCTGCAAGAGCAGCATAGGCTTGTTCTGCGTCCTGTATCCACTCTTCGTATCTGGTGGTATCGA
>JAKLHS010000093.1 GCA_022710025.1 Caldisericota bacterium
ACAAAGACGTCGAAGAAATCGTACCTGTTCGAGATGAACGCAACCTTGTCGCCCAGCGGAGAAATCGCCGGGCTGGTGTTGTAAAAGCCGCCGTCCTTCTTGTGATCCGTGAGCCGACGTGCATAGTCCACCGGATCTTCACGCTTCGCGATGTCGGGCCAGTATTCCACCTTCAGATCCTTTTGCCACCGATCGGAGAGCTCTTCAAGGCTCAACCCCAGCGCCCCGCGAATGCCATGTTCCACACTGCGCGTGCTCTTGATGCGGTTGAGGATCTCTCCGATCTTCTGCTCGCCGTACTTCCTGGCGATGTAGTGGAATATTGACTGGCCGCCGCGATACGCGGCATAGCCGTACAGGTACTTCAGCGGCGGCAGATACTGATTCACCGTCGCATCGCGGATGAACATGTCGGTATCCGTATCCCACTGCAGCGATTCGTATTCCGCAATCCCCTCGCTCAGCCACATGGGCAGCTGCAGCGAGATGTTGTTGGTGATGATGGACTGCACGCTGCCGCCGTAGTACATGTCGTTCATCACCGCATGGACGAGCTCGTGATGGATCACGTGCCTGAACTTCCGGTAATCTCCCTCATAGGGGACCACAACGCGGTTCTTGAACAGCTCCGTGACGCCACCGATGCCTTCTTCGAGGTACTCGCTGATGACGTTGGTCTGTTGAAAGGCATTGTGGGAGTTGTAGACAATGAACGGCACCCGGTTGAGCAGCTGGTATTGAAACAGCGCGCTGATGGATGCGTATGCGGATTCGGCCGCGACGGCCGCAAACTCGGCCAACGGGTATCCGCCTTCGGCAAAGTAGATGTCGAAGTGGTCGGTCTGGAGATACGACCAGTTGAATTTCGTGTACTGGACTTTGTTCTTCCCGAACACGTCCGATTGGGCTTGCCCCGCTGACGGCAGCAGCACCGCCGCCGCAATGACCGCCGGGAGAAGCCACAGCATTGCCTTCCGTTCCATACGCTCCTCGTTCTATCCCCTGTCTACAATATTAACAACGTCCTGGTGAGGCACAAGCGTTCCATGGGAGAGAGCAGATTAAGATTAAGGGTTATGTGTCAAATGAAACCAGTACACCTGAATTGCTAATAGGACCAGAGAGTGAAAAGGGAACGGATTTCACTAGCTGTTTCTTATGGTTGTTTTCGAACAAGATGTTGAGCTTCTGTGTGTTGAGGTTCCATTCTGCTAAGACAAAGAGGTTGATGTATCCTATTGGTACTGTGATCTGTTCTTTGAGAATTTCGATGCTTCCGCGATGTGTCGTCGGATGTTCATAGACCTTGCGGATGAAGTAAATGCGAGGGATGAACTTCCTTGATCGGGTCTCAGACCGTGTCGGTCTGTGGTATCCTGTGTACCACGCATAAGCGGCATTGAACCGCTCGAGCTCGTGATCGATCTGATCAAGGCTGTGAAAGCGCATCCGGTTCCAAAACTTGCGGCTAAAGATGCTGTTGGCTCCCTCTACGGATGCTTGGTTCCAGGGTCTACGTGGAGCAGTGAACACGGGAATAATCCTGTCACGCAGCATGCTGGCCACAGCCCTGTTGATCGATCGTGGTCGGGGGCCCGCTGCAGCAAAGGGCAGGCCATTGTCCAGCTTGACTACCGCAGGTGTCTCAAAGCGCCTACAGAAGCGCTGGAACTGCTGCATGACGATCTCGGTCGTTTCTGCCTCCACTCGCTGAAAATGCTTGAGAATACGAGGGAAACGGAGGGAGAAGGCTATGAAGTTCACCGGTTGGGTCCGGCCAGCGATGAACTTCTTGCCTATGAAATCCATTTCCAGCAGGCTTGGTCCGAGACGCTCGATAAGTGTCTGGGGATAGTGCAAATACCGACTGACACCCTTGCGATGCACTTTGGGCAACGTCACCAGTCCATGCTTGGCCAGCATACGACCGATGAACCGGAGGGAAGGACTTGCCTGCGCCGGATAGCGTTCACGGTAGCGCCGCTCGATAGCGGATGCTCCAGCGAACAAGCGTAGGGGATCCGCCTGGAGCGCAGCGTGTATCTGCAACACACGACGCTCATCGGTGATCGTGTATTTGCGCAGACGGTTCTTCATCCAACCTCGGTGGTCTAGTGCCAGGTTCTGGTCCTCAGAAACCGTCCAGCGACATACGAACCACAACGAAACCTCGAACCGACGAGCGATAGCTCGCTTGGACAAATGCTCAAAAAAAATGCCCTATGCACGGTTCTGCGGAGTCGTATTGACTCGTTCTTGTCCATCATGCAAGCTCCCTGATCACTCAAGATCTGAGAACACAGAAATCATTGTCAAAGAACGGAAAAAGCAAAACAAAATATCTAACTAGGGTGTACTGGTTCTATTTGTCACCCAACCGTTAAGGTTGAGAAAGAAGGGCAACAGGCAATAGGCAGTAGGCAGTGGACAAAAGGGATGGCACCCCATTGCCTGTTGCCTGTTGCCTACTGCCTCCTGCCATCTGGCATCCAGGTTTCATTTGTTCTTTTCGCCTCTGCCGGCAGGCGCTTGCAGCGCCTCGAGGCGCTTCACCAGGTCCCGCACTGTCGCCAGCAACTCCGGCAACTGTGGCATTGCGCCATAGATTCTCATTGCTTCCCGGTGCGGATAGGCGGGAGAGCCGAAGTAGGTGCCGTTGACGGTTGTGAGCGACCTGTGCACGCCGGACTGGGCGCCGACCCTGACACCGTCGGCCACCTCGATTTGCCCCGTGAATCCCACCTGCCCGGCGACCATGACGTTCTTGCCTATGCGTGTGCTGCCGGAGACGCCGCTTTGTGCCGCCATCACGGTGTTCTCGCCAATGACGACATTGTGGGCGATCTGGATGAGGTTGTCCAGCTTGGCTCCCTTCTTTACGCGTGTTTCACCAAGGGTCGCGCGGTCCACCGTCGTGTTGGCGCCTATTTCCACGTCGTCCTCGATGACCACGATTCCCATCTGGGGAATCTTTTCGAATGAGCCGTCGGGCTTCGGCGCAAAGCCGAACCCATCGCTGCCGATCACCGCGCCCGGCTGCACAATGCACCGCGCGCCAATACAGCATCCTTCACGAACAGTGGCGTTCGCATAGAGAATGCAGTCAGGGCCGACCTGAGCATCGTCACAGAGCACAGTGCACTGCGCAATCATCGACCGGTCGCCGATGCGGCACCGGGCCCCGATCACCGCATGCGCCCCGATCCGCACATCGACGCCGAGGACGGCCGTCGGATCCACGACTGCAGACGGATGAATGCCGGGGGGAAGAGGAGGCTGCGGCGCGTGGAACTTCGCAAGGACGCGGACAAAAC
>JAKLHS010000094.1 GCA_022710025.1 Caldisericota bacterium
TCGAGGTATCGGACAAGTGTATTGAATAGCGTTCGAAGCCGCGTACGTTCTCGAGATGGCACGGGGGTCGGGCGGTCGTGCCTCGCGCGATCTCGTTCCTGCTCGAGTGCCAATCCCACGATATATCGCTTGAGGTGTTGCTCCAACGTGGTACCACGGCGCTCTTTCTCTCTGGGGTTGGCGCTGCAGAACTGAAGAAAGCCGCAAATGGCGTGTGCATAGGTTTCGATCGTGTTGCGTCGAAGGTGCCTGGAAGCAAGTGCGGCAACGAATGCCGATACTGATTCTACGCGCCGCCCCGTTATCTGATCGCAGATAGCGGGCAAACCGCCATGTGCCGGGTCTTCGACGACACAATACCACGTGGATGTGATCCTGGTTTCGTCTATGATGGGCATATCTTGCCTCCGCAGTTCCCGGCCGGCGATTCTCTGTCGGCCTCCAGCCGCTGCCTTGTGCTTCGTGATGTTAGTATGCAGGCATCCGCAGAGACAGCAAGCGCCGGCCAAGCGTTCCTGAAATGTTGCAAGAGACAGTGTCGCTCTGGCGGGGAAAACGGACAAGCCCCGGGCTGCTACCGGGGCTTGTGAGTAACGAGGAAGGAGGAAGTTCGCTGTCGTGTCTGCCACGTTTAATACGCGGATCGGAGCGACACGGTTCAGCCGGATTTCACTCTGCTTTCACAGGTACGCACGACAGGCTTTGGAGAGGCTTTGCCGCGTAGCGAGCCGTCCGATTCCGGTTATACTTGGTTAGGAGCGGGCAAACGCACCACTTGACCGCCTCGTGGCGATACGATAACAGTGAGGTGATCTGATGGACGACAAGGAAAACCTTGAAATGCTCAGAGCCGCCAAATCGAAATGGCGACAATGCGCAGACAAGGTCCCACCGGGGAAAACGTGCAAAACGTACGCGGACTGCAAGACGACATCGGGGATAGACGTTGACCTCCTCTACACGCCCGAAGACATCGCGGACATGGACTACATGCGCGATCTCGGTTTTCCCGGCGAATACCCCTACACCAGGGGATATCAGGCGACAATGTATCGTGGCCGCTTGTGGACTATGCGTCAATATGCTGGGTTTGCCACTGTCGAGGAGTCGAACCGCAGGTACAAGTATCTGCTGGACCAGGGGCAGACAGGTCTGTCGATAGCGTTTGACCTGCCGACACAGCTGGGCATGGACGCGGACCATCCCTTGTCGGAAGGCGAAGTCGGCAAGGTGGGCGTATCGGTGAGCTCCTTGGCCGATATGGAAGTCCTTTTCGACGGGATCCCCCTCGACCATGTCAGTACATCCATGACGATCAATGCTCCCGCCGCCGTCCTTCTTGCGATGTATATAGCATTGGCACGGCGCAGGGGCATTGGACCCGGCAGTCTCAATGGAACGATACAGAATGATATTCTGAAGGAATACAGCGCGAGAGGGACCTATATCTACCCCCCCGCGCCGTCCATGCGAATCATCAACGACATCTTCGCCTACTGTTCGAAGGAAGTTCCCAACTGGAACACTATCAGCATCAGTGGCTATCATATGCGCGAGGCCGGATGCACAGCGGTGCAAGAAGTGGCATTCACGCTTGCTGATGGGATTGCCTATGTGGAAGCGGCGGTAAAAGCGGGCTTGGATGTCGATACGTTCGCCACTCGCCTTTCTTTCTTCTTCAATGCCCATAACAATTTGTTGGAAGAGGTCGCCAAGTTCCGCGCGGCCCGCCGGATGTGGGCAAAGATCATGCAAGATCGTTTCCACGCCTGTAATCCGAAGAGTCTCATGTTGCGGTTCCATACGCAGACGGCGGGATGCACACTGACGAGTCAACAACCGGATAACAACGTCGTCCGTGTGACCTTGCAGGCGCTGGCAGCCGTTCTCGGCGGCACTCAATCCCTCCACACGAACAGCCGGGACGAGGCCCTGTCGCTGCCGACGGAGGATTCGGTACGCATAGCGCTGCGAACACAGCAGATCCTTGGTTATGAATCAGGGGTCGCCGATACCGTGGATCCGTTGGCCGGAAGCTATTATGTCGAGACCATGACGAACCGGATCGAAGAGGCGGCGTGGGCGTACATCGCGAAGATCGACGAACTCGGCGGTGCCGTGAAAGCCGTCGAGAAGGGCTATATCCAGCAGGAGATTCAGAAAAGCAGTTACCAGTATCAGCTGGACGTCGAATCGGGCGCCAGGGTCATCGTGGGAGTCAACAAGTTTCAGGTCCGGGAGGAGTCGGTGAAGAATCTGATGCGCATCGATTCAGGTCTCTTTGAAAAGAGACGCCGGGAGCTGGCCGGACTGAGGAGCAGACGGGACAATGCTCGTGTTGCGGCAGCTCTGGCCGATATCCAGACTGCGGCGACGAACGGCACGAACCTGATGCCTCCCATTATCGAAGCGGTTGATACATATGCGACGCTTGGGGAAGTGTGCGACACGCTGCGTTCGGTGTTCGGCGAATATCGTCCGGATGCATCGTTCTAGGGGGGAGAAAATCATGGAAGACAAGATCAGGATCCTCGTGGCAAAACCAGGCCTGGACGGGCATGACCGGGGGGCGAAGGTACTCGCGCGCGCGTTCATGGAAGCTGGCATGGAAGTCATCTACACGGGAATCCGCCGGACGCCCGAACAGATTGCCGAGGTGGCGGTTCAGGAGGATGTGGGCGTCGTTGCATTATCCTGCTTGTCCGGCGCGCACAATACACTGTTTCCGAAGGTCGTGGAACTGCTACGGGAAAAGGGAGCATCAGACGTGCTGATCATCGGGGGCGGGGTCATTCCGGAGGAGGACGTAGCGTTTCTCAAGGAGAAAGGAGTGCAGGAGATCTTCGGCCCCGGGACATCACTCTCTGTCTGCGTGGAATACATACGTACGCACGTGAAGAGGGAAACCTGATCTGGTGGACATCGTAGAAGAAGTACTGGCTGGAGACAAACGCGCAGTGGCTCGGGCCATTTCCTGGGTGGAAGACGGCGATCAGCGAGCGCCGGAACTTATCAAGCGTATCTACGGCAAAACGGGGAGAGGATATGTCGTCGGTATCACGGGGTCGCCTGGCGTAGGGAAGAGCACGGTCGTAGCACGTCTTGCAGCGGTCTTGGCAGCGCGCAACGAGAAGGTAGGCGTTCTCGCCGTCGATCCCAGTAGCCCGTTTTCTGGTGGAGCGATTCTCGGTGACCGTGTTCGTATGTTTGATGTTTCGCTCATGAAGAATGTTTATATCCGCAGTATGGGGACTCGCGGAGCGCTGGGAGGATTGAACAAGGCCATTC
>JAKLHS010000095.1 GCA_022710025.1 Caldisericota bacterium
CAGCATGTACAGGGCAAAAATGTTCGCTCGATAATTGATCAGATGCGGAGGAACCACATGGCCTTCGCCGTGCCTTTTCAATACTACCGTATCGACTCCATTCATAGATCCGGCAACGTAATCCACCGCGCCGAAGGGTGTTTTGACAGTCAGGGAATGTGCGCTGGTGACAAGCTGGACGCTGTCGACGCCTGTGCCGACGATAAGACCAACAGGTCTGGACATAACTGCTCCTCGCGATAAAGCTACTTCGTTCCTATGAAATTGTAGTTCTGCAGCTGCTGATGTCAACCAGCGGTTTGCTGTCAGGGACTGTGCTGAATGCGTCGTCTTTGACGGAGCCAGCAATTCCCATATAATACGAAAGGATGGGGCCGTGGCTCAGCTGGGAGAGCGCATCCCTCGCACGGATGAGGTCAGGGGTTCGAACCCCCTCGGCTCCACCATTCGGAAAACTGAATCGTCAACTGATCCCCCGACTAGGTCGCTGGCGTCGAGAACGCAGCTGCGAAAAGTCCTGGTACCTGTCGGTTTCTCAGATGCAAAACGCGGATGTTATTGCTGTTTGACCGAGATTACCGATGTCAGGTTCTTCAGGGCGTCCAGGAGCTGGTGGAACGTTGCGTCGTCTAGAAATTCCGCCACTATCCGAATCTGTGTCCTTACGGCGTCCGTCTTTTTTCTGAACATCCCCGTATGTGATGCGTTTTTCATATATTTGATGTTCACGTCTCGCATGGCGAATTCCTCTGATACCTGATACAGCACGCCCGGAACATTCAGGGCCTCGATGATGATCGTCCGTTCTCGTATCTTGTGAGGGACCATCTCCCAATGCGCTTCGACAAGCCGCTCCGGTTCCATGGCCAATGATGGAACATTCGCGCAGTCAGCACGATGGATCGTCACGCCACGGCCACGTGTTACGTATCCCAATATTTCATCCGGAAATACCGGGCTGCAACAACTGGCCAATACCACCGGCACTGTCGAATCCCCTCGGACGATAATACGAAACTTAGTATCTATGGGAGCTCGACGTCCTGTTGTCGCCGGACGTGGTACAACGGCATGCAGCGATTCCTCCGGTCCCGGTCGCTCCGGAGCAGATCGTTCCAGTTCCTTCTTGCGCAAGTACGCCCTTATATGCCCCTTGGTAGACGCGGCTTTCACAAACTTCAGCCAATCCGCCTTGGGGCCGCCTGAATGACGCGAAGTTATGATCTGGACACGATCTCCGGTTATAAGGGGCGTATCGATAGGAACGATACGGTCGTTGACTTTTGCTCCAACGAGACCATTGCCGATATCAGTGTGGATATGGTATGCGAAATCGACTGGCGTAGATCCTGCGGGAAGATTGATGACATCTCCCTTGGGGGTAAAAACGAGCACCTCGTCTGAGAAGACGTCGACCTTGACCCGCTCCACGAACTCGCCGCTGCTTCGTACGTCCTTCTGCCAATCCACCATCTTCCGGAGCCACGAGAAACGCTCCGAGTCTACCAAGTCGGCTGCCTTGCCCTCTTTATATCTCCAGTGGGCAGCCACACCCATCTCGTCCACCTCGTGCATGTGCTTCGTCCGTATCTGGATCTCCAGCGGCTCCCCGTTTGACCCAATCACCGTGGTATGCAGGGACTGATACCCATTGGGCTTTGGTAAAGCAATGTAGTCCTTGACTCGCCCGGGAACCACCGTGAACCCTTCGTGCACGTATCCCAGGACCAAGTAGCATTCCGGAATCGTGCTGACAAGGATACGTATGGCGGTCAGGTCATAAATCTCGTCGAATGACTTGCTCTGCTGTATCATCTTGCGGTGAATGCTGAAGAGGTTCTTCGGGCGTCCCGAGACTTGCGCTGATATGCCCCGCTCTCTCAGCATCTGTTCGACATGTTCTATGGTCTGCTTGACGAAAGCTTCACGCTCGGCTCGTTTCGCCGCGACAAGACTGGCAAGCCGCCGATACTCCTCTGGATCGAGGTATCGGAACGCCAGATCTTCCAGTTCCCACTTGAGCTCGTAAATCCCGAGTCGATGTGCCAGGGGGACGTAAATCTCCATGGTTTCCCGGGCGATCCGCTCCTGTTTGTCATCATCGAGATACTGGAGCGTCCTCATGTTGTGAAGGCGGTCAGCGAGTTTGATGAATACGACACGCAAATCCGCAGCCATGGCGAGCAGAATCTTCCGGACGTTTTCGAGATTGTTCTCCTCACGCGAAAGATAGTTGAGCCCTCGCAGTTTTGTAACTCCCTCAACAAGAGCGGCGACTTTTTCCCCGAAGCTCTCCTGTAGCTCTTTTACAGTTGTATCGGTATCTTCAAGAACGTCGTGCAGTAAGCAGGCGGCATACGTTTCGACATCCAGACGATACTCTACAAGAATGAGAGCGGCCCGTACCGGATGGATCATATACGGCGCGCCAGAGGCACGTTTCTGATCGCCGTGCCTCTGGCGCGCAAATACAAACGCTTTCTCGACGAGACCGAGCTCCTCAGAAGACAGCCAGCCTCGCAGCGCTGTCTTTAGACTGTCAAACTCCTTGTCGACATCAACATCTGCGTCGAGTTTCAAAGATCAAGCAGGGAAACGACCCGGGAACCACCGAGTTTCTCAATTCCGCCAAGGTCCTTGAGGGTCACAAGAAATGCATACGCCACGATGTCTCCTCCCAGCGATCGCACCAAGTCTGCAGTTGCGCTGACAGTACCTCCGGTCGCCAGCAAGTCGTCCACGATGAGGATACGCTCTCCATGCTTGATGGCATCCTCGTGCATCTCCAGAATAGAGACGCCATACTCGAGCTCGTACTCACGCCGAACCGATTTGTACGGGAGCTTTCCTGGCTTACGGGCAGGTATGAACCCGACATGCAAGGCATATGCAAGAGCTGCGCCGATGATAAACCCACGAGCTTCGACGCCGACCACCTTGTCGATATGGTCCGTCCTGAATTGTGTCGCCAACTGATCTACTGCAAACGACAGCGCATCAGCATTGCTCAGGAGCGGCGTCAGGTCCCTGAAGATGATCCCCTTCTGTGGAAAGTCTGGTATGTCGCGAATATAGTCTCTCAGGTTCATCATACCTCCCGCATTCTTATTCAGTATACACCAGGCAGCCTGGGCGCCCAACTGTTACGGCTATGCTGTCTTGCCTGATCGTCGTCCCCACTGCACGAGAAGCGGCACAACGATATACAGCGAGGAATATGTTCCTGCGACTATACCGACGAGCAATGTGGCGGAAAAGTCTCGGACAGGCGAA
>JAKLHS010000096.1 GCA_022710025.1 Caldisericota bacterium
CAAGAGTGCGCGGCCAACCGCCGTCAATCTGGCGTGGGCGGTCGATTCATGCGTCGCGCAGATCCAGGGCTGGCTGGGAGGCGATCCGCGAGTGGTAGCGGAAGAGCTCGTTCTCTATGCCGACTCGCTTGCCCATGACGACGAGGAGCGCAACCTCGCCCTCTCCCGAAATGGCGCCAGACTCTTCCAAGACGGCGACTGCATTTTGACAATCTGCAATACGGGAGCGCTGGCCACCTATCGATACGGGACGGCGTTCGGCGCGCTTCATGAAGCGTTCAGGCAAGGCAGAAAGATACAGGTGATCGCACTGGAAACCAGGCCCTACTTGCAGGGCGCCCGGCTGACTGCGCTGGAACTTGTGCATGCCGGCATCCCATTTCGTCTTATCACGGACGGCATGGCAGGATTTGTGATGGCGCAGCATATGGCGACGAAGGTTATCGTGGGCGCTGACCGTATAGCGATCAATGGAGATTTTGCAAACAAGATCGGCACCTACCAGCTGGCAGTGCTCGCCCATTACCATGGATTGCCCTTTTACGCTGCAGCCCCCATGAGTTCGTTTGATCTGTCTATCGCATCAGGGCGTGAGATACCCGTGGAGCAGAGAAGCGAGGATGAAGTGCTCTCCCTCGCCGGTCACCGTATTGCCGCCGAAGGCGCCCATGCTCTCAACCCGTCGTTTGATGTGACACCGAACGAATTGGTGACAGGGATCGTTACTGACCGTGGTGTCTTCCGGCACCCTTTCGGAGTCTGGGACAAGGCGTAGAAGAAAGTCGTTCTGATTTGTCTCGGAGCAGTGTGCGGAACCCGTTTCACACGGGGTATTCCCTTTGCCGCGGGGTTGCCGGCTGTCGTCGATCGGCGAGCGCTATATCAGTTTGTCGTTTCTGCTAGACTCCATTCTTGGGACAAAGCTCCTGAAGCATACAGGAAGAGCATTGTGGCTTCCGTGCGGCGCACAAAGATCGACCATGCGCTATCAAGGCGTCACACAGCCCGTTCCAGTGTTCTTCCGGCACAGCACCCATGATGTCCTGTTCCACGCGATCTGGGTCAGTATTCTCGCTGAGCCCGATGCGATACGCAAGTCGTCGGACGTGTGTATCGACGACCACCGCTTGCCTACCGAATGCATGTGCGAGGACGACATTGGCTGTCTTGCGGCCCACGCCGGGTAAGGCGGTAAGGAACTCCATGCTGGGTTTGACGGTACCACCCCACTGCTCGCATAATGCCCGGGATGTGGCTACAACGGCTTTCGCCTTGTTGTGATAGAACCCCGTGGGCTTCACTATGGCCTCAATGTCCAGAATGTTTGCATGCCCCAGTGAGCAGGGATCAGGATAGGCGGCAAAGAGAAGAGGCGTCACCTTGTTTACCATGACGTCGGTGCATTGAGCGCTCAGGATTGTGGCAATGAGGAGCTGCCAGGGGTTCTGGAACGCGAGGGCGGTTCCTTGGAGGGGATAGGCTTTCTCGAGTAGCTCGACTATGCGATGTACATGCCTCTGCGGCTTGAACAGCATTGCTGCCTCCTGACTTGACGTTTCCCTACCGCCGACAGTATACTCATATACTACGTTGACCTGCATGGGCTCTGAAGCGTGGTGTAGCCGATCATCCCTTGCCAGGCATGAATTCAGCGTGACCTGATGATCGGCATGGCACGAAGGGCTTGCAGCCAAGCGCGTTGTGTATATACTTGAGCAAGTCCGGTTTTTGTGGGCGGTTAGTTCAGAGGTAGAACGCTTCGTTGACACCGAAGAGGTCAGAGGTCCGATTCCTCTATCGCCCACCATCTGCATTTCTTGGGAGCGGACATGGATATCACGCTGTTCTTTGAAGGCATTCCGTCTCGTTTCTCCTTTAGCGGGGATGAATCCATACTGACGGTCGTCCAGAAACTCTTTCCTCAACAGAAACGATCGATCGTAGCCGCACGCGTTGGCGGAACATTCGTCGATCTCACGACTATTCCGACGACATCCGATGATATTGAGCTGATCTCCATTACGTCACCCGAAGGACTGGAGATCCTGAGACATAGTGCGTCTCATATCATGGCGGAAGCGGTGAAGGAGCTTTACCCCGACGCCAAACTTGCTATCGGACCAGCCATTGACTCGGGATTCTACTACGATATCGATCTGAGTACGACGCTCTCTCCCGAAGATCTCGTGACGATCGAACAGAGAATGCACGAGATCGCCGACCGTGGGGAGCATTTCTCACGCAAGGATGTTCCCATAGCTGATGCCATGGAATTGTTCAGGTCTCAGGGGGATCAGTACAAGGTGGAGATTCTCTCGGAGATACCCGCTACGACTGTTTCCCTGTATACCCAGGGTTCGTTTACGGATCTCTGTCGCGGACCCCACGTCCCATCGACCAGTTACCTGAAGCATTTCAAGCTGCTCTCCATAGCCGGCGCCTACTGGCGTGGAGACGAAAAGAACAAGATGCTGCAGCGCATTTATGGCACAGCGTTCCCGTCCAGAGAGGAGCTTGACGCGTTTATCACGGCTCGTGAAGAGGCAGCCAAGCGTGATCATCGCAGACTCGGCCAGCAACTGGATCTTTTCAGCATCCAGGAACAGGCGGGTCCCGGGTTGGTCTTCTGGCATCCGAAAGGTGCCATCGTCCGGAAGGAGATCGAGGATTTCTGGCGCGCTGAACATCTCAGGAGGGGGTATGAGTTCCTCTATACGCCTCATATCGCCGACCTGGAGCTTTGGAAGACATCGGGCCACTGGGGATTTTACCAGCAGAACATGTACTCTCCCATCCAGATCGATGAAGATCAGTACATGTTGAAACCGATGAACTGCCCGTTCCACATCCTGATCTACAAATCGCAGGTACGCAGTTACCGCGATCTGCCGTTGCGTTGGGCGGAATTGGGTACAGTGTACCGGTACGAGAAGTCTGGCGTGTTGCATGGACTGTTGCGCGTGCGAGGATTCACTCAGGATGACGCACATCTGTTCGTGCGTCCAGACCAACTCAATGATGAAGTCAAAGGGGTGCTCGACTTCATCCGCTACATGATCGAAACATTCGGTTTCAGGAAGTACAATATCTATCTCAGTACCCGACCCGAACACTCCGTGGGCACCGATGAGAGTTGGGCTACGGCCACCGATGCTCTGAAAGTGGCACTCGAGCAAATGCACCTTGATTACAAGGTAGACCCAGGCGAGGGCGTCTTCTACGGGCCAAAGATTGATGTAAAGCTTGTTGAC
>JAKLHS010000097.1 GCA_022710025.1 Caldisericota bacterium
CAACGCGATCGATATCGTCGGTCGCGGATCAAACAGCATGGTGTCGACGTTCCTGGACGAAGGTCTCGGCAACGTGGAATGTGTGAACTGCGGGCAGTGCCTGCTCGTGTGTCCGACGGGCGCGATAACGGAGCGCAGTGAGATTCCCGACGTGTGGAAGGCTCTTGGCGATGCCGGAAAGGTGGTCGTCGTTGAGACGGCGCCGGCAGTCAGGGTAGCAATCGGCGAGGAGTTTGGAATGCCCGATGGGACGCAGGCAACAGGCAAGATGGCCGCCGCTCTGCGCAGGATGGGTTTCTCCAAGGTCTTCGATACGGATTTCTCCGCGGACCTGACGATCATGGAGGAAGGGTTTGAGCTGATAGGACGCATCAAGAACAAGGGTACCCTGCCGCTGGTCACATCATGCTCGCCCGGCTGGATCAAGTTTGCCGAGACGTTCTTCCCCAAGATCCTGGATCACGTGTCTTCGTGCAAGTCGCCGCAGCAGATGTTTGGAACGGTTACCAAGACGTATTGGGCGGAGAAGATGGGGATCGACCCGCGCAACATCGTCGTCGTGTCGATCATGCCGTGCACCGCCAAGAAGTTCGAGAAAGAAAGACCCGAGATGAGATCCGCGTTCCACTACTGGCAGAAGAAGATGGGGCTCAAAGACGAGGAGTCTTTCAAGGACGTCGACTACGTTCTCACGACACGTGAAGCAGCACAGATGATGCGGGAGGCTGGTATCGACTTCGTTCATCTTCCGGATGAGGATTTCGACAAGCCCCTTGGCGAGTCGACAGGCGCTGCGATCATTTTCGGTGCCACCGGCGGAGTCATGGAGGCTGCTCTGCGTACTGCATACGAAGTGCTGACAGGTAAGACGCTGGCCAAGCTGGAGTTTGAAGACGTTCGCGGACTGCAAGGCATCAAGAGTGCGGACGTTGACATTGATGGCACTATCCTGAAGGTGGCAGTTGCCAACGGTCTGGGCAACGCACGTGTCCTCATGGAACAGGTGCAGAAGGGCGAATCTCCGTATCACTTCATCGAGATCATGTGCTGCCCGGGTGGCTGTCTTGGCGGCGGCGGTCAGCCTATTTCGCAAAACCCCGACATCAAGAAGCGCCGAGCAGAAGCCATCTATCGTGAAGACGCAGGAAAGCCCATTCGCAAATCGCATGAGAATCCCGAGGTCACGGAGATCTACAAGGGATTCTTCGGCGAGCCCAACAGCGAGAAAGCGCATCACCTCCTGCACACGGAATACTGCGATCGTAGCTGCGAGTAGATGCTACCGGGGCGCTTGCTTCAAAGCAAGCGCCCCGGACCTTCATGAGGTATACGGAGACATGCGTGCAGTGGTCGTGAACGACCTCGGATACTGTGGCTGGCGGGAATCTGAACGGTGCTCACCGGTCGCCGTTTGTGTGAGGAAACGAGCGTACTGTGGAAAGAAGGATCAGGGAGGAGACGATGGAGCTGGACAATAAGGCACGATCGGAGCAACGGACGCAGGAACTCACCGATGATGACAGGAATTTCCTGCGACAGGTCGTGGAAACGAGCCGGGCGGAACACCACGGAAGGCTCTCTTACATGGATATCATGTTTGACCTTGAACAGCATTACGGCAACTCTCTGCCGGCGCCTGTATTGGGAGAGGTTGCACGCCTTGTTGGAACGTCGCCCGCTCAGCTGAACGGGTTTGTGTCCTTCTACACTATGCTGTCGACAGAACCGCGTGGAAAGCACGTGATCCGTGTGTGTACTAGTGGGCCCTGCCATGTATCCGGAGCGCCGACCATCCTTGCCAGTCTCAAGGAAACACTCGGCATCGATCTGGGCGAGACCACGCCGGACGGCGAATTTACTCTGGAGGGATCCAGCTGTCTTGGCATCTGTGGGGTATCACCTGCCCTCATGATCGATGGTGATGCCTATGGAAACCTGACGCCGGAGGATCTGCCCAGGATTCTTGATGCGGCGAGATCAGGAGGTGCCAAATGAAGATGTTCTCGACTCAGATCATTGTTCCGGTCGACTCAAATTCGGTATTGCAGGGGGCTTTGGAGGTCAAGCATGTTCTGGAAGAGACTCTGGCGCACTACAACCTGACCAGCCAGGTCTCGGTGGTTGAGACCGGAGCGCTCGGCATTTATGATAAGGGCGTTGTTCTGGCCGTTTTTCCGGACGATGTCTACTATGGCAATGTGTCGCCATCGGATGTCGATGAGATTGTCACGGAACACCTTCTGAAAGGTCGTGTTGTGTCGCGATTGGCGATCGATCGTTCGATCTCGTCAAAGCGACTGGTCGAAAAGGAAACAGGCAAGAGCCAACAGAAAATCGTCTTGCGCAATGCCGGATTGATCGATCCTGAAAGCATCGATGAGTATATCGCTCGTGATGGCTATGCGGCTCT
Organism: Caldisericota bacterium; assembly: GCA_022710025.1. Classification (GTDB taxonomy): domain Bacteria; phylum Caldisericota; class Caldisericia; order Cryosericales; family Cryosericaceae; genus Cryosericum. Next base: position 2,411 of record JAKLHS010000097.1, read on the forward strand.
TGCGAAAGCTCTTGCCATGCACTCGACTGAAGTGGTCCAGATCATCACCGACAGCAAGCTGCAAGGCCGCGGTGGGGCGGGATTTCCGACCGGCATGAAGTGGGGCATGGTCGCCAAGGAACAGAGCGATGAGAAGTATATCGTCTGCAACGCGGACGAGGGTGAGCCAGGTACCTTCAAAGATCGGCTTATCCTCGAAGGAGACCCACACTCGATCGTCGAAGCGATGACGATCGCAGGATATGCGACGGGTGCGCATATCGGCATTGTCTATGTCCGTGGAGAATATCTTCTCTCTATCGCGCGTTTGAAGAAAGCTATCAGAGATGCGCGAGCATACGGCCTTCTCGGTGACGACATCCTTGGTACCGGCTTCTCGTTTGATCTCGAGGTCTATAAGGGCGGAGGGGCATATGTTTGTGGTGAGGAGTTCGCTCTTCTGGAATCTATAGAAAACAGGCGGGGGACACCACGGAACAAGCCTCCCTTCCCTCCACAGCAAGGGCTGTTCGGCAAGCCGACCGTGGTCAACAATGTCGAGACCTTTGCCAACATCTCTCCTATCCTGCTTAACGGAAGTGACTGGTTCAAATCGTTTGGAACTGCTGCCAGTACCGGCACCAAAGTATTCTCGCTGTCCGGCGACGTGGTGAATCGGGGTATCGTTGAGGCTCCTTTCGGGACCACGCTCAGAGAACTCATCTATGACTTCGGAGGGGGAATCAAGGGAGGTAAACGCCTCGGCTTCGTTCAGACGGGTGGAAGTGCTGGAACCGTCCTGTCGGACAAGTATCTGGACATTCCGCTCGACTATGCTTCCATGAAGGCATTCAAC
>JAKLHS010000098.1 GCA_022710025.1 Caldisericota bacterium
TGAGCTGTCAGCGGGTTTCATTGATGAATATCTGCGAGACATGGCTTTCCTCAACGTGACCTCGCCGGATGTGACGCCACGGGTTTCGGAAAGTATCGATATCATTGTCGACCTGATACAGAAGATCGAGGCAAATGGTTATGCATACAGAACGAGTGATGGCGTCTACTTCTCCGTTCGCAAAGACAGCCACTATGGATGCCTTTCTGGACGATCTGTCGATGACATGCGGAGCGGGGCACGCGTAGAGGTGAACGAGGCCAAAGAGGACCCTTTGGATTTTGCCCTCTGGAAGTTGGCAAAGCCGGGCGAGATCGCATGGGAGAGTCCGTGGGGGTTGGGACGCCCGGGGTGGCATATTGAGTGTTCAGCAATGAGTCTGAAGTATCTCGGAGCTGGATTTGATCTCCATGGGGGCGGAGAGGATCTTATCTTTCCACACCACGAGAACGAGATAGCGCAAAGCGAGGCGGCTCTGGGGGGCAGGAAATTTGTTCGATACTGGATGCATTCCGGACTCGTCAACATGGGCGGCGAGAAGATGTCAAAGTCGCTCGGAAACGTCGTATCGGTGCATGAACTGCTGGAGCAATACCCGGGACAGGTCATCCGGCTGTATCTTCTGCAAACATCGTATGAAAAGCCGTTGAAATTCAGCGTGACAGGACTTGGTCAGGCGTTTGGCAGCTATGAGCGCATGGTTGAGTTTGAGAGTTTCCTGAACCAGTGTGCAGCCGGTGGAAACCAGAAAGCGGAAGAGCGGGTGGAGACATTGTGCCGGACATTCCTGTCTGAGTTCGAGGCATCCATGGAAAACAACCTCAATGTGCCGCGAGCGCTGGCAGCTATGTATGAATTCATGACGAATATGCGTCGCGCCGATAAGGAGGAACGGCTCGGTGGCGCTGCGTTGCATGCCATGAAGGTTTTTCGAGAAGCGCTGGAAATCCTTGGCCTCGGGCAAACGGCGGAGTATGCAATGCGAAAGATGGCTCTCCTTGATGCGAAGGACGCTTCGCTGAGAGTGATCGCGCAACAGATGGATGCGGCGTCCGCGACAGAGTTGTCAACGTGCGGTGTGCTTGATGCCATACTGGAAAAAAGACGTCGCGCACGAGAAGCCGGCGACTACAAAGTCGCCGACGATATCAGGGAACATCTCCGAGACATCGGGATCGTTCTCGAAGACGGCATTGACGGCGTGAGGTATCGTCTTCATGGATGACAGGACTCGAGTTCGACAGGATACGCTTCTGATCTATGGTAAGAATTCGGTCTTGGCGGCGTTGTCTTCCGGGCACCCCGTCGTCCGGGTTACGTTCGAATCGGGTTCCGACAAGGACGACCGTATACGGACCATCAAGGGGATTGCGGCACGACGGAACGTGCCCATGGAATACAAGCTGGGATCATGGTTTCAGAAGAGCTTCCATAGTGAGCCCCATCAGGGCATTGCCGCTCTTTGCGCTCCGGTGGAAGTGAACGATATCGGATTCCTCCTTGCGAAGATGCCGCGCGATCCCCAGCGCCGCGCGCTTGTCCTGGTAGACCAGGTGACGGACCCGCACAATCTTGGGGCGATTATCCGGGTAGCGGCGGCATCGGGTGCCGGTGGTGTAGTCATCACGAAAGATCGCACCAGCCCGATCAACGCGCCGGCAATTGCCGCTTCCGCTGGAACAGTCTTCAATACTTCCATTGCCGCGGTGGCGAATCTGTCCTATGCCATGGGGCGTCTCAAAAAAGAAGGATATTGGCTGTATGGGCTCGATGTCAGAGGGGGCGATGACTATCGATTGGAGCGGTACAGCTACCCTGCAGCCTTTGTCATTGGGAACGAAGGAGCAGGAATGAGGGATCTGACCAGGCGGAATGTAGACATCTTCATCACCATTCCAATGAGATCAGATGTCGAATCGTTGAACGTCTCTACCGCCCTGGCGGTAGTTCTGTTTCATGCTCTCCGGGCGTAGATCTGCGCGTTCTCCGGCAATAATCGAATCTCTGCGGCTGCGGTTTCTGAATGGCGATAACGCGGCGTTTGAAGAATTGCTGAGCGAGTATATGCCGCTCCTGAAGCACATTTCTCATAAGTACTGTTCGCAGCACAACGAGCGGGAGGACTGTCTTGCCGAGGCTGTCCTGGGGTTTCTTCGTGCGATTCGCACGTACAATCCCGAGAAGGGGAGCCTCGATTCGTACGTCATGACTGTCTCCTCACATCGCCTCATCGATATGGTGCGGCATGCAGACAGGGGGCGGGTCGTGCTGTCTGACGATCTGGATAAACGAGAGAGCCTTCTTGGCGACCCAGGCCAAGGTTGTATGACCGATATAGCACAGCTGAATGATGCTTTGAGCGATCTCGAGCGCCAATGCTTCGAACGATACCTGCGTGGCGAGAGCCTCGCCGGTATAGCTGCTGCGCTTGATACAACCAAGGCGTCTGTCTCAAACGCGCTGTCGCGAGCCAAGCGGAAGCTGGGTCGCGGTCTCAGGTAAGGCGGCGCGGCTCTGCAACTTGACAGGAGGGTCGTTGCATCTATACTGACTTGGATGCAGGCCGACGTAGCTCAGCTGGTAGAGCGGTTGATTTGTAATCAACTGGTCACCCGTTCAATTCGGGTCGTCGGCTCCAGGGTGTGGGTAGGTGGCCGAGCGGTTAATGGCGGCAGACTGTAAATCTGTTGGCGATGCCTACGGGGGTTCGAATCCCTCCCTGCCCACCATCGTTTTTGCGGGAATAGCTCAGCGGTAGAGCCCCTGCCTTCCAAGCAGGTTGTCGCGGGTCCGAATCCCGTTTCCCGCTCCATCGTCCTTGCTGGAGCTACGCGCCTCTGTCAGGAGCATCGCGTTTGCTTTTCCAGGCAATGTCTGTCGTGCGGGACCTCCCGCGGAGCATGTGATGCTCCGATGGTAATTGACTTCTTGTGCTTTTTGTGTACTATGCATACTGCTGTTGGTGTGTCGCAGCACGATGGCAAAGGAATGCGGGGTGGAGCAGCCTGGTAGCTCGTTGGGCTCATAACCCAAAGGTCGACCGTTCAAATCGGTCCCCCGCGACCAAGCCCATGTAGCTCAGTCGGTAGAGCGTATCCTTGGTAAGGATAAGGTCACCAGTTCAATTCTGGTCGTGGGCTCCACTTTATTGTACAGTCGAGAGCACATCTCACGGGAGGTTATAATGGCGAAAGAGAAGTTTGAGCGTACCAAACCGCATGTCAATATCGGCACCATTGGCCA
>JAKLHS010000099.1 GCA_022710025.1 Caldisericota bacterium
GCGTCCGCCTCCGTACAAGGATCCCCGCTGATCGAGTAGCGAAGCGTGTCGCCGATGCCCTGCATCAACAGCATCCCCATGCCGGCGCTGCTTTTGATGAGCGATTGCCGAAGAGGGCCGGCTTCCGTGACACCTAGATGCAGAGGATAGTCACACTGCTCCGCCACCTGCCGCGTTGCTTCCACCATCTCCAGCACATTACTGCTCTTGACCGAGACGATGATATCGTGAAAGTCCTCCTGTTCAAGAAGTCGAACCTCGGCCAATGCCTCGCGTGCCAGAGCGCATGCTCGTTCATGGTGAGGGATCGACACATCGAGCGACCCGACGTTGGCGCCTACCCGGATCGGGACGGAAGCGGCCTTTGCCGTCCTGGCTACTTCCCGTACCATGACGGTATCCTTAATGTTTGACGGGTTCAGCCGAATCTTGTCGGCACCGTACTCTATTGCTGTCAGAGCAAGCCGGGCGTCAAAGTGGATGTCGGCAGCCAGAGGAATCGAGATCTCGCGCTTGATCTCGCGCAACGCCCGTGCCGCTTCCATATCCTTCACCGCTAGCCGGACGAGCTCGCACCCGTGCGCTTCGAGTTCACGAATCTGCCGGATGGTCGCAATCACATCCCGTGTGTCGGTCTTGGTCATCGTCTGCACGATGACCGGGTGGTTTCCGCCGATGGCCAGAGGCCCAACGCGCACGGGCCGCGAGACGCGACGCTGCATCGTCAATGAATCAGGATCCCGACTACGTCTTTGATCGAAATGAGAAGCATGACGCCTAGCAGGATAAACAGCCCCACGCTTTGAATCGTTCCCTGGCGTTCGGGAGGGATGCGACGCCGGATGACCGCTTCGACCAGCAGAAACAGAACCCATCCCCCGTCCAGCGCGGGAATGGGCAGCAACTGCGTCAGCCCTATGGCGACCGAGATAATGCCTGTCATCCAGAGAAGGCTCATGAAACCACTCATAGCGGCCTCCCCTGTCATGCGGGCGATACCAATGGGTCCTGTCAACGACTGGATGCCCCGCTTCGTAAAGAGAAGAGGAAGGGCTTTCACGTACGTGACGATATACTCCGCCGTGAATGTGACCGCACGCCATGCCGATCGCAACGGATTGTAACGCACATAACCGGGAGTGTAGCCGATAGCCGCATATCCGAGCTCGGCATTCATGACGGGCGTCACAGAAACGTCCTCCTTCTGCCCGTCTCTCTCGACAGTAATGTCGATCTTCCGGCCCTCATGAGAACGAACATAAGCGGAAATCTGGTCAAAGTTCGCCATGGCGACCCCGTCGATAGAAAGAATGGTGTCTCCTGCCTGAAGGCCGGCAGTCTGCGCCGGGGACGACGAAGTCACCGAGCCTACGAGCGTCGATGCGCGTGGATCGCCCAGCGTGGAAAAGACGATCGTGAAAATGAGGATAGCCAGCAACAGATTCCCAAGCATGCCGCCTACCATGGTAAACAGGCGGGCCCACCATCCCTTGGTGTAGAAGCCGTCCGGTGCGTCATAATCGGATTCCATACCCTTGATCTTGACATAGGCGAGGATGGGGAGCGCGTTGATCTTGAATACCGTCCCTCCTCGACTACGAGACCAGACAGTCTTGCCGAAGCCGAGCCCGAACTCCTCGGTCTGCGTGCGTGAAGCACGGGCGGCAAGAAGATGACCCCCCTCGTGAAACAGGGTTGCCAGCGTGAAGCTGAACGCAAATGAGAGAACGGTAAGCAATATCTGCACTGGTTATGCTCCTTCCTGGCCCTTGCGCTGCATCCCGGGCTGCTCCCTGAACCATCGCTCTGCGAGGGCACGTCCGGCCGCGACCGCCTCGAGCCGGTTGCGCACCGAGTCGTCAAGAGCGCCCGTGCCAGCTTCGCCAAGGACGTATCCCAGGACTGCCACTATATCGCCGAACGTTGCTTGCGCAACGAGAAAGCGTGAAACCGCCACATCGTCGGCGCCTATGAGAGCCAGCATGGATCGTCGTGAACGTTTCCAGGCCTCTCGACCTAATGCAAAGGCCTCGAATTTGGGATCTATCGGCTTGAACTCCAGTGTGCCGACGTCTTCCAGACATAGGCGCCTGACCTGGTCATGATACGGTCTTTCCGGTGCGGACAGCGCGTATGCTATAGCGATGCGCATGTCGGGACGATAGAGCACGGCACGGCTTGTTCCGTCCCGATACTCAACGAGCCCATGAATGATCGATTGCGAGTGCTGCACGGCGACGATGTGGTCGCCGCTGAGTCCGAACAGCACCTCGGCTTCAGCCAGTTCGAGAGCCTTGTTGAACAGGGTGGCAGAATCGACCGTGACTTTCTTCCCCATCGCCCACGATGGATGCTGCAATGCCTCCGGTACCGTGACGCTGGAGAGTTCATCGCCTGGCCGATTGCGAAACGGCCCGCCGGATGCCGTGAGCACTATACGTTCTACCGTCTCGGGATCTTCTCCTGCGAGACATTGCCATATGGCCGACAACTCGCTGTCCACGGGGCGCACTTGAGAACGAAACGGTTCGAGAAGATCTCCCAGCGTGATGAGCAGCTCCTTGCTGGCGATGGCCATGGGCAACCCGGACCGCAGTACATCGAACACCAACGGAGCGAGGTCGGTCGATGCAGTGGCGACAACCGGCATGTCAAAAGCGACCCTGGCCAGCATCGCGGCCAGATCCTCGTCGCCGACAACCGGTATGCGCATACCGAGGCGCTCAAGCCGGATCTCGAGCCTCTCACGCGCTGCCGGATCCGACATTCCCACAAACCGCGGTTGGAACTCCTCCACCTGCGCGGCAAGCAGGCCGTCGTTTGAACGTGCCGTAAGCCCGACAACGTGATACCGGTCAGACTGCGCGCGCACAACGTCCAGCACCTGAGTCCCGACGGAGCCTGTCGAACCAAACAACATCAACCCTTTACTTCCCGTCATGCGCCACCGAACCTCCTGTCTCTTTTCCGGAACATGCGTATTACGTCGTTCAGCGTATCAGGTGTAAAGTCCGGCCACAGAACATCGAGAAAGAAAAACTCGGCATACGCCAACTCCCACAACAAGAAATTGGAAACCCGCGACTCGCCGCCGGTCCGTATGACGATATCCGGCGGCTTCTCGTCCCGCAGCCATAGATGGGACTCGAATGCGCTTTCCGTAAGAGATTCTGGGGTTGCACGACCAGCCGCACATTCTGTCGCAAACTCAC